>NCKG01000060.1:0-9178 GCA_002279095.1 Cellulomonas sp. 14-74-6 | reverse complement strand
GCAGCTCGGCGGGGTCCTGGCCGTCGGCCGCGGGCCGGGTCGGCTGCGGTGCGGACGATGTCGGCTCGGGCGCATCGGTCATGGCGACTCCCGGAGGTGAAGGGGTGGCGGCCACCGGCACGGGGGCCCTGCTCACGACTCTAGGCCGGTCGCCACCCCGGCACCCGGCCCGCTGCGGGCCGTCCGGCCCTGCAGGCGGTTGACTGCTCCCATGGCCGACCACCAGTCCCCCGATCCCGCTGAGAGCCGCCGGCTGCGACGCCTCAGCGGATGGCTCGACGTGCGCCCCGGCATCCGGATCGCCGTGTCGGCCGTCGCGGGCGTCGCCGTCGGCCTGGCGCTGACGTGGGACTCGGCCGTGACGGCCCTGATGGGCGCCTGGGCGACCACCGGCCTCCTGTCGACCCTGTGGACGTGGCTGGTGATCGTGCCGATGAACGCCACCGAGACCGCCGCGCACGCCACGCGCGAGGAGCCGGAGCGGATCGCGGCGCACGTGATCGTGTTCACGGCGGCGATGGCGAGCCTGTCCGGGGTCGTCCTGGTCTGGAGCGGTGCCGAGAAGAGGGCCGGCGCCCTCGGCATGGCCACGGTGCTGGCGGCGATCTTCGCGTCGTGGGCCGCGATCCACACGATGTTCGCCCTGCGCTACGCGCGGATGTACTACACCGGCCCGGACGGCGGCATCGACTTCCACCAGAGCGAGCCGCCCTGCTACACCGACTTCACGTACATCGCCGTCACGGTCGGGATGAGCTTCGCGATCTCGGACACCGACCTCAAGGCGTCGGCGTTCCGCCGCACCGCGCAGGTGCACGCCCTGCTGTCCTACCTGTTCGGCACCGTGATCCTGGCGCTGCTGGTCAACCTCGTGGCGGGCCTGTCGAAGTAGCGCCCGGGCAACCGCACGCGGCCGCGCGACAGCGGCCCCGCGCCCAGCGCTGTCAGCCGACGAGCGTGTGCAGCACCGAGGTGAAGAACCGCATCCCGTCGGTCCCCGTCCGCGGTCCGCGAGCACCGTCCGGCCCGAAGCCGGGCTCCACGGCGTGCTCCGGGTGCGGCATCAGGCCGACGACGTTGCCCGCCGCGTTGCAGATGCCCGCGATGTCCCGGCGGGAGCCGTTCGGGTTCCAGCCGCGGTAGCGGAACACCACGCGACCCTCCCCCTCGAGCTCGTCGAGGGTGTGCTCGTCGGCGACGTACTGCCCGTCCTGGTTCTTCAGCGGGACGGTGATCACCTCGCCGCGCGTGTACTCACGCGTCCACGGCGTGTCGACGTTCTCCACCTCGAGCTGCTGCTCGCGGCAGACGAAGTGCAGGTGGTCGTTCTTCACCATCGAGCCCGGCAGCAGGTGCGCCTCGGTGAG
This sequence comes from Cellulomonas sp. 14-74-6, assembly GCA_002279095.1. Taxonomy (GTDB): domain Bacteria; phylum Actinomycetota; class Actinomycetes; order Actinomycetales; family Cellulomonadaceae; genus Cellulomonas. The sequence continues at coordinate 7,811 of NCKG01000060.1, read as the reverse complement.
CACCTGGAACCCGTTGCAGATCCCCAGCACCGGCATCCCCTTGCCGGCGGCCTCGACGATCGACGTCATCACCGGCGCGAAGCGGCTGATCGCCCCGGCGCGCAGGTAGTCGCCGTAGGAGAAGCCGCCGGGCAGCACCACGGCGTCCACGCCGTGCAGGTCGTCGTCGGCGTGCCACAGCGACACGGCCTCGGAGCCCGACAGTCGGACCGCGCGCGCCGCGTCCCGGTCGTCCAGCGTGCCCGGGAACGTCACCACGCCGATGCGGGTCATCAGGCGTCGGCCCCGGTCGCAGCGGCCTCGGCGTCGGCCACGTTGACCACGTCCTCGATGACCGGGTTGCTCAGCACCTGCCGCGCGGCCTCGGCCGCCGCCTCGAGCACCTCGGGCGTCACGGGCCCGTCCACCTCGAGCTCGAACCGCTTGCCCTGCCGCACCGAGACGAACTGGGCGAACCCGAGCCGCGGCAGTGCGCCGGCGACGGCCTTGCCCTGCGGGTCGAGGATCTCGGGCTTCGGCATGACGTCGACGACGACGAGTCCCACAGCAGCTCCAGACGGGCGTGGCGAACGGGGGTCGGCGCCCATCCTAGAGCGGGGTCCCCACGAGCCGATCGCGGCGTCCGCCCGCCGAACGGCCCGTCGTCACGCCTCCGGCACCACCAGCGGCGACCCGGTGATGCGCTGGTACGCCTCGAGGTACCGGTCCCGGGTCCGCGCGACCACCTCCGCCGGCAGCTGCGGCGGCTCGGCGTCGCCGGCACGGTCCCACCCGGAGGCGTCCGAGGTCAGCCAGTCGCGCACGTACTGCTTGTCGAAGCTCGGCTGCGCGTGCCCCGGCTCCCACTCGTCGGCGGGCCAGAACCGGGAGGAGTCCGGGGTGAGCACCTCGTCGCCGAGGGTGATCTGCCCGGTGACCGGGTCGGTGCCGAACTCCAGCTTGGTGTCCGCCAGGATGACGCCGCGCTCGCGGGCGATCTGCTCGGCACGGGCGTAGACCGCCAGCGTCAGGTCGCGCAGCGTCGCGGCGGCGTCCCGGCCGACCAGGTCGGCGACGGCCGCGAACGGCACGTTCTCGTCGTGCCCGCCGTACTCGGCCTTGGTGGCGGGCGTGAAGATCGGCTCCGGCAGGCGCGACCCGTCCACCAGGCCGGGAGGCAGCGGGATGCCGGTCACCTGGCCGTCGGTCCGGTACTCGACCAGCCCCGAGCCGGTGAGGTAGCCGCGGGCGACACACTCGACGGGGAACATGGTCAGCCGGCGGCAGACCATCGCCCGCCCGGCCACCGCCGCCGGCACGTCCGTGGAGACGACGTGGTTCGGCACGATCGCCGCGAGCTGCTCGAACCACCACAGGCTCAGCTGGGTCAGCACCACACCCTTCCCGGGGATGCCCGGGCTCAGCACGTGGTCGTAGGCGGAGATCCGGTCGCTGGCCACCACCAGCACCACGTCGCCGTACCGCTCGAAGATCGCCGCGCCCGACGGGTCCTCCGCCGGCACGTAGAGGTCGCGCACCTTGCCCGAGTACGCGTGCGTCCAGCCGGTCAGGTCCACCGCATCAGCCATGGTCGTCATCCTCTCCCAGGCGTCGCGGGCGCCGCACGGCCGTCCGCCGCGCAGCGCAGGGCGACTGTGCAGCCAGCGGAAACGACCCCGGGGGCGACGTGCCTGGTCAGGGGAGCAGCAGGTCCCGCACGTCCCGCAGGCCGGGCAGCGGCGCCACGCCCAGCGGCCGCTTCCAGCAGACCAACGGGAACCACGTCGTCCCGATGCGCTGCCAGCCGTCACCCGGCCGCAGGGGTCCCGCGCCGACGTAGGAGCGGTGGTGCTCCCACTGCTGGTCGGACTCCTCGACCCCGAAGAACAGGGGACCGTAGGCGACCGCGTGCCAGCCGTACCGGCCCGCGCGCTCGAGCACCCGCATCTCGTTGAACGCCGTCAGCGGTCTCAGCAGCTGCCGCCGGTGCGGGGCCGGCTCTCCAGCCGGCTCCGTCGCCGCGTCCGCCGGCTCGTCGCGCCGGCCGTACCACTGCTGCGCAGCCTGCCGCGTCGTGCCCAGCACGTCGCCGATCTGCTCCCAGGTGCAGCCCGCCGAGCGCGCCGAGCCGACGGCGGCCACCAGCAGCCGACCGGTCTCGTCGTACGCCGCCCGGGCTCAGACGCCCTGCGCCGCCGCCAGCGCGATGTCCGACCGGTGGTGCGACCCAGGCAGGTCGATCGCGGCGACGCCGGCGTAGGCCGCCTCGCGCGCCGCCGTCAACGTCTCCCCCGTGCCGACCACCGACAGCACCCGACCGCCGGCGGACACCAGGTGCCCGTCCTGGTCCAGCGCCGTCCCGGCGTGCAGCACGTGCACCTGCGGCAGCTGCTCGGCGTCCGCGATCCCGGTGATCGGGTCGCCGCTACGGGCCTGCACCGGGTACCCGTGCGAGGCGACCACCACGGTGACGGCCGCACCGTCGTCCCACGTCAGCGGCTCGATCGAGCCGAGCCGCCCGGTCGCGGACGCGAGCAGCACCCCCGACAGCGGCGTTCGGAGTCGGGCCAGCACCACCTGCGTCTCCGGGTCGCCGAACCGGGCGTTGAACTCCACGACGCGCACCCCGCGGCTGGTCAGCGCGAGCCCGCAGTACAGCACCCCCGCGAAGGGCGAGCCCCGCCGCGCCATCTCCGCGATCGTCGGCGTCGCCACCGTCTCGACGACCTCGTCCACCAGCCCGGCCGGCGCCCACGGCAGCGGCGAGTACGCACCCATGCCGCCGGTGTTGGGTCCGCTGTCCCCGTCGCCGACCCGCTTGAAGTCCTGCGCCGGCACCAGCGGCACCACGTCCACGCCGTCGCTCAGCACGAACAGGGACACCTCGGGCCCGTCCAGGTACTCCTCGACCACCACACGGCCGCCCGGCTTGGCCAGGCAGTCGGCGGCGTGCGCCAGCGCGGCGTCCCGGTCGGACGTCACCACCACGCCCTTGCCCGCCGCCAGCCCGTCGTCCTTCACCACGTGCGGGGCGCCGAACTCGTCGAGCGCCGCGGCCACCTCGTCGACGGTCGTGGCCACGCGCGCCGCCGCCGTCGGCACCCCGGCCGCCGCCATCACCTCCTTGGCGAACGCCTTGGAGCCCTCGAGCATCGCCGCCGCACCAGAGGGTCCGAACACCGGGATGCCCGCTGCCCGCACCGCGTCCGCCACTCCCGCGACGAGCGGCGCCTCCGGGCCCACGACGACGAGGTCCGCGCCGAGCCCGGTCGCGAGCGCGGCCACCGCGGCACCGTCGAGCGCGTCGACCGGGTGCAGCTGGGCCAGCGCGCCGATCCCGGGGTTGCCGGGGGCGGCGTGCAGGCCGGTCACCGCCGGGTCGAGCGAGAGCGCACGCACGATCGCGTGCTCACGGGCACCGGTGCCGACGACGAGGATCTCCACGACGGCCGAGCGTAACGGCCGCCCCGGCGGCCGCCCGGCGCCGTCCAGCGAGTGCGGTCGGTTCAGGGTGTCCGGTCAGTCCAGCAGCTCGTGCCGCACGACGGTCGCCTCGCGGCCCGGGCCGACGCCGATGGACGACACCCGCACGCCGCTGATCTGCTCGAGGTGCTCGACGTACCGCTGCGCCGCCGCCGGCAGCTCCTCGAACGTCCGCGCGCCGGTGATGTCCTCGGTCCACCCGTCCAGGTACTCGTACACCGGCTTGGCGTGGTGGAAGTCCGACTGGTCCGCCGGCATCTCGTCCACCCGGCGGCCGTCCACGTCGTACGCCACCGCGACCGGGATCTTCTCCTTGCCGGTCAGCACGTCCAGCTTGGTCAGCACCAGGTCGGTCAGGCCGTTGACGCGGGCGGCGTACCGGACGACGACCGCGTCGTACCAGCCCGTGCGCCGCGGCCGGCCGGTCGTGGTGCCGTACTCGCCGCCGGTGGCGCGCAACCACTCACCGTCCTCGTCGAGCAGCTCGGTGGGGAACGGACCCTCGCCGACGCGCGTCGTGTACGCCTTGGCAACGGCCACCACCCGGTCGATCCGCGTGGGCCCGACGCCGGAACCGGTGCAGGCCCCGCCGGCCGTCGCGGACGACGACGTGACGAACGGGTAGGTGCCGTGGTCGACGTCGAGCATCGTCGCCTGGCCCGCCTCGAACACCAGCGTCTTGCCCTCGTCGAGCGCCCGGTTCAGCACCAGGGGCGTGTCGGCGACGTGCGGACGCAGCCGCTCGGCGAACTGCAGCAGGTCCTCGACGGTCTCCTCGACCGTCACCGCGCGGCGGTTGTAGACCTTCACCAGCAGCTGGTTCTTGCCGTCGAGGGCGCCCTCGACCTTCTGCGTGAGGATGTGCTCGTCGAACAGGTCCTGCACGCGGATGCCGATGCGGTTGATCTTGTCGGAGTACGTCGGCCCGATGCCGCGGCCGGTGGTGCCGATACGCCGCTTTCCCAGGAACCGCTCGGTCACCTTGTCCAGCGTGCGGTTGTACGGCGGGATGACGTGCGCGGCGGTGGAGACGAGCAGCGCCGACGTGTCCACCCCGCGCTGCTCGAGCGCGTCGATCTCGGCGAACAGCACCTCCAGGTCGACCACGACGCCGTTGCCGATCACCGGCACCACGCCGGGCGTGAGGATGCCGGACGGCAGCAGGTGCAGCGCGTACTTCTCGCCCCCGACGACGACCGTGTGACCGGCGTTGTTGCCGCCGTTGAACTTCACGACGTAGTCGGTGCGCGCGGCGAGCTGGTCGGTCGCCTTGCCCTTGCCCTCGTCGCCCCACTGGGCCCCGAGCACCACGACGGCAGGCATGCTTGTCCCCGTTCCGCGCTGCCTCGCAGGTAGGTGGACCACAGGGTCACGGGCGGCAGCGGGCCCGTCTCCCGCACGAGGCTATCGCCCGGCGCCCTGGGACCCCGACCCGGGGCGGCCCCCGCTCGCGTCCGACGGGGGCCCGACTTACAGTCGCACGGAGCACCGCCCGTCGCACCGGGCCACCGCCCGAACCGGAGGAAACCCGTCGTGATCGAGATCTCCACGTCCGCGGCGACGACGACGCTCACGATCGCCGGTGACCTGGACCTGGCGGAGCGCGACCAGTTTCCCGAGATCACCGCACGCGTGGTCGGCCTGCGTCGGCAGCTGCTGGTGATCGACATGTGCCGGGTCACCTTCATGGACTCCACGGGCGCCGCGTTCCTCATCTCGCTGGCGGACTCCGGTCGCAAGCGTGGCGGCGCGACGGTGCTGCGCGGTGCCGACCCCCGGGACCTGTTCGTCCTCGAGGTGTGCGGCGCCCTGGACATGTTCCGCATCGACACGGAGCACGACTGCGGCGACTCGGTGCCGACGTCCGCGTTCCGGCGCCCGAACGCCTGACCGCGCGAGCGCCTGACCACCTGACCGTCCGAGGCGGCCGCCGCGGGCCGTCGTCCGCCCCGCCGGCCCCTCAGTCGGCCGTGCGGCTCGTCGTCGAGCTCGCCGCCGTCTCCGGCAGGGACCCTGGCCGCAGCTTGGCCCACACCACCTTGCCGCCCCGCGCCGGGCGCCAGCCCCAGTCGGCCAGCCGCTCGACGATCTGCATGCCGAACCCGCCTACGCGTCCCGGGTGCCCGTCGGTCGCCACCGGCGGGGTCGGGTTGGCGTCCTCCACCTCGATCCGCAGACCGTCACCCGTGTCGTACAGCTGCAGGGCCACCCGGCCCCACCCGTGCAGCACCGCGTTGGCCACCAGCTCGGACACCACCAGCTCGGCGTTCGCCGCGTCGGCGATGTCCCAGGCCTGGCAGGTGCGCACCACCGCGTGCCGGGCCCGGGCGATGGAGGCGGCCTCGTTGGGCAGCGCCCAGCGCCGACGACGAGGGCTGGGGCGGGAGTCCGTCGCCTCGGCGGCGTCAGGCACGCGGACGACGACGACGGCGACGTCGTCCTCCGGCTGGTCGGCGAGCCGGGCGAGCAGGTCCTCCCCGATACCGGCCGCGTCCGTTGCCGTCACCGCCGCCGCCGCGTCCACCAGTGCCGCGAGCCCCTCGCGCAGCCCGCGGTCCCGCCGCTCGATCAGCCCGTCCGTGAAGTACACCAGGGAGTCGCCGGGCTCCAGCTCCACGGTGGCCGTGGACCGCGCACCGCCACCGAACCCGACCAGCGGGCCCGCGGCATCGGCCAGCGGACGGGCGTGACCCTGCCGCACCAGCAGCATCGGCAGGTGGCCGGCGCGGCAGTAGGCCAGCACCCACCGGCCGTCCGCCCTGGTCAGCGTCGAGAACACCAGCGCGGCCGACCGTGGCGTCCGCAGTCCGGCGACCAGCTGGTCCACCCGCTCGAGCACCGGTCCCGGCACCGTCACGTCGAACCCGTACGAGCGCACCACCGAGCGCAGCTGCCCCATGGTGGCTGCGGCCTCCACGTCGTGGCCCACCACGTCGCCGATCACCACGCCCACCACGTCGGGCGTGATCTGCAGCACGTCGTACCAGTCGCCGCCCACCTGCACGTTCGCGGAGTTGGGTGCGTAGTACGTCCACACGTCGAGGCCCTCGACCTCGGCCTGCTCCGGCAGCATCGCCCGCTGCAGCGCCTCGGCCAGCCGGTGCTCCCGCTCGTAGAGCCGCACGTTGTCCACCGAGAGGCCCACCCGGTGTGCCGTCAGCTCGAGCACCGTCCGCGTGGAGCCGTCCAGCCCGGCGAGCCCGGAACCGCACCGGCCGCGCACCACCAGCAGCCCCATCACCCGGCGACGGCCGGACACGGGGTAGACGACGACGTACGGCTCACCGTCGGACGGCCGCCCGTGCCGCGCGAGCCAGTCGCTGGCGCTCCCCGGCACGTGCCGGGCACCCTCCGACACGTCCAGCTCGACCGGCCGCTCGCTGCGGCCGTCCAGCAGCTGCTGCACCGGGTCGGCGGCCAGCTCGGCGGCGGGTGCCGCACGGTCGGCCGGCACGTCGGGGGCCAGGTGCCGACGGCCGACACCCGTCGGCGGGCGGTCCGGCTCGATGCCGTCGGCGGCTCGCAGGCCCCCGTCGTTCAGGTAGAACGCGGCCCAGTCGACGGTCGTGGACCGCAGCAGCGAGACGATCTCGCCCAGCGCGTGCGGGTCGTCGACGTCGACCAGCAGGTCGGACACCTGGGCGACGACGGACAGCGCCTGCCGCTCCCGCCGCTCCTCGGCCACCTCCGCGGCCCGCCGCGCCTCGCGCGACAGCTCACCTCCGATGTCCCGCAGCACCACCACCCACACGTCGGTGCGCGGCCCGCCGCGCACGGGCGCGAGCCGGGCGGAGCACATCAGCACCGTCCCGTCGGGACGGCGCACCTCCACCGACACCTCGACGGGCCGCCGACCGCGCAGCGCCTCGTCGAGGTGGCCCTCGGCGCCGTCGAGCAGCCGGACCCGCGGGTCCGCCAGCAGGCCGTGCGGCGCCGCCCGCATGGCCTCGAGCGCGTACCCGGTACGCATCGACGCGACCGGGTTCGCCCACAGGACGCCCAGGCCGTCGACCGAGGCGTCGAGCACCAGCATCGGCATGTCGCTCGCCGCGACCGCCCGCGCCACCAGCTCCTGGGTGCTCTCACCCGCGCCGGGGACCGCCGGGTGCGAGGTGGCCGGTAGATTGACCACCATCACCTCCGATCGTCTAGCGTTCGCGCCAGGAGCACGTGCCGCGGCACCCAGCGACAGCCGCCCCAGCACGGCCGGCCGGAAGGAGCATCGTGCGAGACGGTAACAGCCCCACGCCGGACGAGCAGACCCAGGCAGCAGAGGTCGTCGGGGAGCCCGGCGCCGTCCAGGTGATCGTCGGCGCGGACCGCACGCGCATCGTGCTCTCGGGCGAGGT
>NCKG01000362.1:0-1336 GCA_002279095.1 Cellulomonas sp. 14-74-6 | reverse complement strand
GTCCATCGTGATCAGGTGCTCGTCCACCAGCTGCGAGGCGATCCGGAACGCGGCGGGTGCGGTCCGCTTGCCGACGCGCGTCTGCAGCATCCACAGCTTGCCGTGCTCGATGGTGAACTCGATGTCGCACAGGTCGCGGTAGTGCGTCTCGAGCTGGCGCATCACGCGCTTGAGCTCGTTGTGCGCCTCCGGGTCGATCCGCTCGAGGTCCGCCAGGGACATGGTGTTGCGGATGCCCGCCACCACGTCCTCGCCCTGGGCGTTGGCCAGGTAGTCGCCGTAGTCACCGGTCTCGCCCGTGGACGGGTTGCGGGTGAACGCCACGCCGGTGCCCGAGTCCGGGCCGAGGTTGCCGAACACCATCGCGACGACGTTGACGGCGGTGCCGAGGTCGTCGGAGATGCGCTCCTTGCGCCGGTACAGTCGGGCGCGCTCGGTGCCCCACGAGCCGAACACCGCGACGATGGCCAGGTCGAGCTGCTCGCGGGGGTGCTGCGGGAACTCCCGGCCGGTCTCGTCGATCACGATCTGCTTGAACGTGCCGACCAGCTCGCGCAGGTCGTCGGCCGTCAGGTCGACGTCGTTGGAGACGCCGCGGGTCGCCTTGGCCTTGTCGAGCGCGTCGGCGAACTTGTCGCCCTCGATGCCGAGCACCGTCCGGCCGAACATCTGGATCAGCCGGCGGTAGGAGTCCCAGGCGAACCGCTCGTTGTGGGCGAACTCGGCGAGGCCGCGCACGGAGGCGTCGTTCAGGCCGACGTTGAGGACCGTCTCCATCATGCCGGGCATCGAGAACTTGGCGCCGGAGCGGACGGAGACCAGCAGGGGCTCGTGCACGTCGCCGAGGGTGCGGCCCATCGTGTCCTCGAGGTGCCGGAGCGCCTGCGTCACCTCGACCCGCAGCTCCGGAGGGACGTCCCCGGACTTCATGTAGGCCCGGCAGGCCTCGGTGGTGATGGTGAATCCGGGCGGTACCGGGAGGCCGAGCCGGGTCATCTCGGCAAGGTTCGCGCCCTTGCCCCCCAGCAGGTCCTTCTGGTCCTTGTCGCCTTCGGTGAAGTCCTTGACGTACTTGGCCACGGTGGCACCTCCGCGTGCGCCGCCAGGCTCCATCGCCTGGCGTCCTCGCCCGTCAGTGTCGTCCTCGCCGTTGCCGAACGACAGGACCATCGGCCCACCGCTGAACAGGGCTGGACGGGTGTTGCCAGGTAGGATCGGCTTGCCTGCCGGACCGACCGAAGGAGCGCACGGCGCACGCCGAGCACATGGCTCAACCCACACCCGCCCAGCCCTCGTCGGGCACCCCCGGCGCGACGCCTCCTGCTGCGGGCGCCCC
>NCKG01000059.1:0-9196 GCA_002279095.1 Cellulomonas sp. 14-74-6 | reverse complement strand
GCAGCCCTTTGTACCGGCCATTGTAGCATGCGTGAAGCCCAAGACATAAGGGGCATGATGATTTGACGTCATCCCCACCTTCCTCCGAGTTGACCCCGGCAGTCTCCCATGAGTCCCCGGCATAACCCGCTGGCAACATGGGACGAGGGTTGCGCTCGTTGCGGGACTTAACCCAACATCTCACGACACGAGCTGACGACAACCATGCACCACCTGTACACCGACCTTACGGGGAGCACATCTCTGCACTTTTCCGGTGTATGTCAAGCCTTGGTAAGGTTCTTCGCGTTGCATCGAATTAATCCGCATGCTCCGCCGCTTGTGCGGGCCCCCGTCAATTTCTTTGAGTTTTAGCCTTGCGGCCGTACTCCCCAGGCGGGGCACTTAATGCGTTTGCTGCGGCACGGAATCCGTGGAATGGACCCCACACCTAGTGCCCAACGTTTACGGCATGGACTACCAGGGTATCTAATCCTGTTCGCTCCCCATGCTTTCGCTCCTCAGCGTCAGTTGCGGCCCAGTGACCTGCCTTCGCCATCGGTGTTCCTCCTGATATCTGCGCATTCCACCGCTACACCAGGAATTCCAGTCACCCCTACCGCACTCTAGTCTGCCCGTACCCACTGCAAGCCCCAGGTTGAGCCTGAGGATTTCACAGCAGACGCGACAAACCGCCTACGAGCTCTTTACGCCCAATAATTCCGGACAACGCTTGCGCCCTACGTATTACCGCGGCTGCTGGCACGTAGTTAGCCGGCGCTTCTTCTGCAGGTACCGTCACTTGCGCTTCTTCCCTGCTGAAAGCGGTTTACAACCCGAAGGCCGTCATCCCGCACGCGGCGTCGCTGCATCAGGCTTGCGCCCATTGTGCAATATTCCCCACTGCTGCCTCCCGTAGGAGTCTGGGCCGTGTCTCAGTCCCAGTGTGGCCTGTCGCCCTCTCAGGCCGGCTACCCGTCGTCGCCTTGGTAGGCCATCACCCCACCAACAAGCTGATAGGCCGCGAGCCCATCCCTGACCGAAAAACTTTCCAGGCGCCCAGATGCCCAGGCACCTCATATCCGGTATTAGCCACCGTTTCCGGTAGTTATCCCAGAGTCAGGGGCAGGTTACTCACGTGTTACTCACCCGTTCGCCACTGATCAGACCAGCAAGCTGGCCATCACCGTTCGACTTGCATGTGTTAAGCACGCCGCCAGCGTTCGTCCTGAGCCAGAATCAAACTCTCCGTCAATGTCCAACGCCACCCAACCACCCAAAGACAGTCAGGCAACAGACACAACAAAGAACAACACAGATCTGGCATCAAAAAGGAACCCACCACCCACGGGGTGGACGACAGGCTCCCATCAACACCAAGCCCACCACGACACAACATCGCAGCAGACAACTTGGCATCGACTACTTGGCACACTGTTGAGTTCTCAAAGAACAGACGCTCGTCCGTCTTGGCCTTTCGACCCGTTCGGAGGCAACCGTTCAAACTTAGCGGTTCGACTTCCCCCGGTCAACTTCGCTGCTCCGTTCGGTATCGACCGCGAAGAAGCGGTCGGAGCCGGGCAGTCCGGTCGTCAGGAGCGGGTCGAACCCGCGTCGGACTCGGCCGAGACCACAGCGGTGCCGTGGTCCAGAGTCCGGGTGGCCCTCGGCGGGACCGACCACCGGGTGTTCCCTGGTGTTCGTTCCTCCCTGCCGGGGGCCTGAGAAGGTTATGCAGCGCCGGGGCGGGAATGCAAATCCCGGACGTGGTGACCCGCGTCACGCCGTGCAGACCGGCTCGGCCGCACCCCGATCGACGGGTGCGGAGCTCAGTACAGGGCGCTGGCGAGCGCCCTCCGGGCTGCCACGACTCGCGGGTCGTCGGTCCCCACGACCTCGAACAGGTCGACGAGGCGCTCCCGGACCCGGTCCCGGTCGGCGCCCGAGGTGCGCCGGACGACGTCGACGAGGCGGTCGAACGCGTCCTGGACCGCGCCACCCATCACGTCCAGGTCGGCGACGGCCAGTGCGGCGTCCACGTCGTGGGGGTCCGCCGCCGCAGCCTCCCGAGCCTTGCGTGCATCGAGGGGGGCCGTACGCTCCAGAAGGCCGACCTGCGCGAGACCGGCCCTGGCCATCGCGTCGCGCGGGTTCTCGCGGAGCGCCTGCTCGTACGCGGTGCGAGCGCCCGGCAGGTCGTCGCGCTCGAGGGCGTCGTACGCGGCCTGGTGCAGCGGGGGCAGCGGAGGCTCTTCGGGCTCGACCGGGCTCTCGGCTTGCTGCGCGGCGGTCACGCGCCCCGTGATGCCGTTGGCCTGCGCCGCGGCGAGCACCTGGTCGAGCACGCCCCGGATCTGGTCCGCCGGGGGTGCGCCCTGGAAGAGGGGGACCGGCTGACCGCCCAGGACGGCGACCGTCGTCGGGACCGACTGGGCGCCGAACGCCTGGGCGATCTGCGGGTTGGCCTCGGCATCGACCCGTGCGAGGAGCCAGGTGCCGCCGTCGTCCTGCGCCATCGCCGCCAGCTGGCCGGCCACCGTGGCGCTCACCTCGCTCCACGACGCCCAGAGCACCACCACGACGGGGTGCTGGCTCGACCGCCGCACCACGTCGGCGAACGAGGCCTCGTCGACGTCGACGACGTAGGCACCGGGGGCCGCGAGCCCGCCCGGTGAGCCCGGGGGCGGTGTCGAGGGCCTGCCGAACGAGGAGAGGTCAACGGCACCACGCACGTCGAGGCGCGGTCGAGGCTGCGAGGACTGCGACATACGAACTGTCTCCCTGGGTGCTGCGTGAGCGGCCGACCTATTGTGCGGTCACGGCGGTGAGGACGGCCTCGGCGGCGACGAGCTGCACCTGCGCCGTCGAGCCGGCGGGCGGGACCCGGAACACCAGCACGTCGGTGTACGTGCGCACCAGCGACTGCGTCGCCTCGGACGCCGCGGCCAGCGCGGACTCCACCGGACTCAGGCTGAGCTTGGCGCCGCCGACGGTGATGGAAACCGTGGACGTCGTCGTCACCTTGCCGATGACGAGGGCGCCCCCGTCGACCGTGCCGATCACCGTCAGCGGTGCGGGGTCGGGCGTGTACGTCTCCGCCGCATTGCCGACGTCCTTGACGTTGGTGGCCAGGGTCTGCCGGGCGGAGGTCACGCTGGTGCGGAACGGGTCGGGCGCGAACTGCGACGCCGACGCTGACGCGTCCCCGTTCGAGAGCACGTCGGCGTACGCCGGCATGACCTGGTCCGGTCGGACGCTCAGGCTGCTCGCGTCCGCCGGGAGCACCGGGCTGCCTGCACCAGGCGTCGCGGTGGCGGGCATCGAGACCCCGGGGAACAGTCGCGCCCATCCCCACAACCGGTACGGGTCGCGGGGGGTCGTCTGCTGCAGCACGAGGAGGCGGGGTGCCTGCAGGTCGTCGGGCTGCACGCTGACGACGACCTGCGTCCGGGGCCAGCCGGAGGTCCGTGGTTCGATCACCGCTTGAGCGCTGGTCGGGAGAGCTGTCGGCGGTCGCTGACCGTTGGTGGCCTGCGCGCGCAGGTACTCGGCGTGCCGCATGGCGAGGGCCGGCTCCATCACGCGGGCCGTCAATGCGTTGGAGTCGAGCGCGGCATCACCGGCCGTGAGCACCTTGCCCAGGTCACCGAGGACGGTGGTGGTCTGCGCGACCGACAGCACCGGTGGGGGTACCGCCGGAGCGGCCTGAGGGTGCGGTGCCGGTGGCGCCCCGGCGCAGCCGGCGAGCACGGAGCCCAGGACCGCGGCGACGACGGTGAGCCCGGCGGCACGTCGCGAGAGCGCTCGCGAGCCGGGGGTCACGGAGAACGGGCGTGCGGTGCTCATCGGCCCTCCCCTCCTCGGTCGTCGGCAGGCGGTTCCGTGGGCAGGCCCCACGCGCGTCGCCACGCGTCGGCGCGGGAGGACGGCGAGTCCTCCGCGCTGTCGTCCGTCGCAGCGCGCTGCTCGTCGCCGGAGCCGGCGGGTGGCGTGGACGGTCGGCCGATGGACGGACCCGACTCGCGGGTGGGCGGCTCATCGGGCCGGCTGACGAGCCAGGAGGGGTGCACCGGCGGCCGCGGCGCGGCCGGCTGGCCCGGACGGTCGCCGCGCTCCGCTGGCACCCCGGACTCACCCGCGCCGGGCACGGGCACCCAGCCGCCAGGTCGGGGCGGCTGCGCGGTGCGAGGGGACGCCAGCGGCTGACCGGGGCGTGCGGGGCCTGCCGCCGTCCCAGCACCCGAGGCACCCGGCCGTCCTGAACCGGTCCGGGTGGGACCTGCGGGCTCCCCGTGCCCGGACGACCGCAGCACGAACCGGCTGGGCGCGTCCCCACCGGACCTGGCGACGGGCCCCGCACCGGCAGCGTCCGGAGGAGCGGGTGCGGCCCACGCGGGACGGCCCTCGTGCGGGGTCGGCGTTCCGGGCGAGGTCGCACCGTAGGGCGTGGGTTCGTGCGGCTGCGGCCCGAGGTCGGGCTGTGCGGCCGCCGCACGACGGGCGCGTCGGCCCCCGGCCGCCCACGGCGGTGCCGGGCGTTCGATCGGCGTGGCCGACGGCGGTCCGCCGGGCGATCCCAGATGCGGTGCCGTCGCGGCCGACGGCATGGCGGCGGGCACCGTCCCGACTGCGTCCGCGCCTGCACCCGCGGGCGACCTGTGCGCCGACGCCGCGCGGCGTGCGGCGTCCGCCGCGGTCACCGTGTCGGCGATCGGCCGCGCCTGCGGTGCGATCGGCGTGGCGCCTGGTGTCGAGGACGCGGGAGCGGCCGGGGCGCCCGGCAGGCGGCCGGTAGCGGGAGGCAGCGGGCGGGGCTGCGGCCGGGCGCCCGACCGCTCGCCCGGCAGCGCCGACGGCGGCCCGATCTGCGTCGTGCTGGTCGGCGGCACGGTGGCCGCATCCTGCTCGCCCTGAGCGGCTGCACGGGCGTCGGCCGCCCCCACCGCCTGGACGGCGCCGGTGGGCGGTCGACCGCTGCGGCTCTGGAGCTCCCGCAGCTGCCGACGCGTCAGGACGGCGCCGGCCCCGGCCGGCGGCACCTCGGGAACCGCACCCGTCTCCACCGAGGTCCAGCCGTCGTGACCCGTCCTGGTCCGCCACCAGTCCCGACCCAGCAGCCCGGCGCCCGCCAGGAGGAGCAGACCCCCGAGCACCAGCCCGGGAACCAGCCACGGCGACGAGACGACCCGGGGCCACGACATCTCGAGCGTGGGGTTCACGGCGGAGCCGTCGGCGGCGATGCCCGCGACGAGGAGGCTCCAGCGTCCGTCCTGGGCGCGCCACGTGAGCTGCGCCGACCCCGTGCCCGACGCCTGGGCCACCCACATGTCGGAACCGGACGGGTCCGCTGCCGGCCTCGTGGCCGTTCCGGGTGCAGCGGAGGCGCTCGAACTCGGGGCCGCCGACGCGTCGGCGGCTGCGCCGGTCGCCGACGGGCTGGAGGCAGCGGCGCCCCCAGACGCTGATGCGGACGCGGACGCGGAGCCTGCCGGCGACGGCGCAGCGGACGACCCCGGTGCGGCGAGTCGCAGCGTTCGCCAGCCGGAGAGCCCCGACACGCGCTGGTAGGGATCGCTGCCCACCCAGCCGCTGACATCGGTGTCCCGACCGACGGCGAGCACGACGTGGTCCCCCGCCGGGACCTGCGCGCGGACCGTCACCGGGTCCCCGCCGAGCTCCAGGACACCGGGGTCCGTGACGACGAGACCGGCGCTCGCCGTGGCCCGGGCGACGAGCACGTCGTCCGCGCGCCAGAGGGTCGCGGAGGCGACTGCCAGGGCGATGACGACGAGCCCCAGCAGGCCCATGCCGGCCTCGATCAGTCGCTTGCGCACACACAAATCCTCTCGGACGGGACACCCAGGATAGGCGGGCGGCCCGGGACGGCCCGCCGAACGGGGGTTTCCCACCCCGTTCGGCCCATGGGCTCCTTCACCCGTTCCGCGTATCCTGGCGCCGGGTCGCCGGTCTCGACACGTGGTCGACCGCGCCGTCGCGTGCCCACACCCCCTGGAGGATCAAGCCCGTGTCCGATGCCCGGCCCACCTTCCCCGTCGTCAACTTCCGCGGGTACGACCGCGACGCCGTCGACGCACGGATCGCCGCTCTCGAGAAGGCCGTGGACGACGCCCGTTCACAGGTCCAGGCTGCGGACGCCAAGGCGCTCCAGGTCGCCGGTGAGCTCTCCGAGGCGCACCGACAGCTGCGCGAGGCGGAGCGGCCCACGTACTCCGGCCTCGGCTCGCGGATCGAGCAGCTGCTGCGCTCCGCCGAGGAGCAGTCGTCGGACGTCGTGACGCAGGCCAACGCCCAGGCGGCGGACTCGCTCGCCCGGGCCAAGCTGGCAGCCGGGCAGCTCCGCGCCCGCGCGGAGAACGAGGTCGCGGAGCTGCTGGCGACCGCGCGCCGCGAGGCCGAGGAGGTCCGGACCTCGGCGGCAACGGAGGCGGAGAGCCAGCTGACCGCCGCCCAGCGGAGGGCCGAGGAGCTGGTCGGCTCCGCCGAACGCGAGGCGGCTCGGATCGCGAGCGCGATCGCCACCGAGGAGAGCGAGCGGCGCACCACCCTCGAGCGCGAGCTCGGCACGCTGCGGGCGACGGTCGAGCACGAGGCGACCCAGCTCCGGGTCGCGACGGAGCGCACCGCGAGCGAGCTGCGGGCGCGCACCGAGGCGGAGACCGAGGCGATGCGGGCCGAGGCCGAGCGCTACGACCAGGACCTGCGCCGCGCGGCCGACGTCGAGACGACGGAGCTGCGTCAGCGCGTCGAGTCCGAGCTGGCCGCCCGGACCTCCGAGGTGGACCGGTACGCGGCACGGGTGCGGGCCGAGGCGGACGACGAGGCCGCCGCCTTGCGCCAGCACGTGGCGGACGAGGTCACGACCCTGCGCGCGTCCGCCCAGGAGTACGCCGACCAGGTGCGTTCCGCGGCGGAGCGGGACGCGGCGGCCCTGCAGCAGCGGGTCGCCGCCGAGGTGGCGGCGCTGCGGACCGAGGCGGAGCAGTACGCGTCCTTCGTGCGGGCCAGCGCGGAGCGGGAGACCGGCGAGCTGCGGGCGACGACGGCCGACGAGCTCGCGGCCGCTCGCACCGAGGCGGAGCAGGCCGTCGCGGCTCTCCGTGCGGAGGCGGCGCAGTACGCGGCCGACGTGCGGGCCCGTGCCGAGCGCGAGACGACGGAGCTGCGGGAGCGTACGCGGGTCGAGACGGCGCACCTCGCCCAGGTCACCGAGCGGGAGACCACGCAGCTGCGGGAGACCACCGAGCGGGAGGCCGCCGAGCTGCGAGCGACGGCCGCACGCGAGACCACGGAGCTGCGGGAGACCACTCGCCTGGAGGTCGAGCGGCTCCAGACGGAGGCCCGGCGGTCGATAGCCGAGCTGACCGCGAACGCCAAGGCGCACGCCGACACGCTGGTGCGGGACGCCGAGCAGCGCCTGGCGGACGCCGAGCTGGAGATCGCCTCGAAGCGCGAGGCCGCCGAGCGCGCCGACTCCGAGCGCCACGAACGGGCTCGTGCCGAGACGGAGCGCCTGGTCGCGGACGCGGAGGCGCACGCCGCCGAGGCCGAGCAGCGGGTGGCCAAGGCGCTCGCCCAGGCCGAGAAGGTCCGCACCGACGCGGAGGCGCACGCGCGGGACCTCGTCTCGAACGCCCGCAAGAACGCCGACCGCGTGGTCTCCGAGGCTCGGGAGCACGCGGAGAAGCAGATCTCGGACGCGATGATCGAGTCCGAGCGCGAGCGCACCTCCGCCCAGCGCCAGGTGGAGGACCTGAACCGGCAGCGGGAGTCGATCACCGGCTACCTCGACGAGCTGCGCAACCTCCTGGGGAGCAACCCGGACCGCTCGGCGCTGGAGAAGGCCGGTCGCGTGGAGGCGGAGTTCGAGAAGAACCGTCAGGCCGCGGCGGAGCGCCCGCCGCGGAGCGGCCGGCCGACGGCACGGGGCGCCAAGGGAAGGCCGGCACCGGTGTCCGCCGCTGCGACGGCGCCGCCGAGCCCGGCGGCCGACGACGAGCCGTCGGCAGGTGCCGAGACGGCCGCGGACGGCATCCCGGAGATCGCGGCGGCGCCGACCCGCGAGGCCGAGCCCGAGGGGCAGCCCGAGGTGACCGCCGAGACGAGCGGTACCGATTCGGTGCGTGACGGGTCCGTGCGTGACGAGTCCGTGCGTGACGAGTCCGTGCGTGACGAGTCGGAGGCGCCGGCGGAGTCGACCGACGCCGCATCCGCTCGCGGCTGAGCGCCGTGAGCGCGCAGGGTCGGTCGCGGGACGCTCGGCACGCCGGGAGCGACGACCACCCGCCGAGCGACGGTTCCACTCCGACCTCAGACGCGTCCTCCTGGCGTGCGGAGCGTCGCGCCGCGGCGGCCGCCCACGCCGAGGCGCTGCACCGGCGTCAGAAGGCGGAGTCCGACCGCGCTCGGGCGATGCTCGCCGACCTCGTGGCACGTGCGAGCGCGCACGGTCCGGCGCCGGTGCCGCTGCGGGCGCGCAGCTTCGACGGCCGGCACCGGTACCGGACGGGGCTGGAGGGCTGGTACCTCCGGCAGGACGAGTCGCTCGCGGTCTCCACCGCCGGTGACTTCTACGTCCTTCGCGCTCCGGCGAGCCTCGTCTCCCGTTGGCGGGGCGTCGAGCTGACCCCGCAGGACCCCCCGCTGGTGCTCGGCGCCGGCGGCAAGGACGGTGAGTCGCTGGACCTCGACGTGGCGATCTCCCGCATCCTCGGCGGCGCCTGACGGCACGAGCTCAGCCGCGCTGCGTCCGTGCCACCAGCTCTCCCAGGGCGGTCGCGACGGCCGCCGGGTCCTCTACGGCGGACAGGTGCCCGACGCGTGGCACCACGACAAGGGCCGCGTCGCCGACCGCCGCCATGGCACGCGCCTGCTCGACCGGCGACACGGTGTCCTCGTCGCCCACCACCACGGTGACGGGCCCGGAGAACGTCCGCAGCACCTCGGTCCGATCGGGCCGGGCCGCCATCGCCCGCTGCGACCAGGCCAGCCCGCTCGGCACCTGGTCGCGCACCCAGTCGAGCACCTGGTCGCGAACCTGCGGCCGCGCGGTCCGGGTCGTCTCGCCGAGCAACCCGTCGACCGTGGGCAGCACCGCCTCGAGCGACCGGCTGGACTCCAGCTCGTCGGCCGCCGCGAGGCGCTTGGCCGCGGCCTCGGGGCTGTCCGCGACCGCCTTCGTGTCCACCAGGCCGAGCCC
>NCKG01000361.1:0-1347 GCA_002279095.1 Cellulomonas sp. 14-74-6 | reverse complement strand
CAAGACCGGCGTCGCCGCGATCTGGAGTCTCGGCATCCTCCTCGGGGCGTTCTACCTCACCTGCATCGTGTTCATCGTCGTGGTGCTCGGCGGAGTGCTGCTCCTCGTCGCCAGGGTGAACATCTTCCAGCTGATGAAGTACCTGGCGCGCGAATACCTGCTGATCGTGGGCACCTCGTCGTCCGAATCCGCCCTGCCCCGGCTGATCGCGAAGATGGAGCACCTGGGGGTGGCGAAGCCCGTGGTGGGCATCACGGTGCCGACGGGCTACTCCTTCAACCTCGACGGCACGGCGATCTACCTGACGATGGCGTCGCTGTTCATCGCCACGGGCCTCGGCCAGCCGATGTCGATCCCGGAGCAGATCGGCCTTCTCGTCTTCATGATCATCGCGAGCAAGGGCGCCGCGGGCGTCACCGGCGCGGGGCTCGCGACGCTGGCCGGAGGCCTGCAGGCGTATCGTCCCGACCTCGTCAACGGCGTCGGCGTGATCGTGGGCATCGACCGCTTCATGTCGGAGGGACGCGCGCTGACCAACTTCACCGGCAACGCGGTCGCCACGATCCTCATCGGCACCTGGACCAAGCAGATCGATGCGGAGCAGGTGCGTCAGGTGCTCTCCGGGGCGCGCCCGTTCGACGAGTCGCTGCTCGACGGCGTGGGGCACGACGCGGCGTCCGTCGCGCAGGAGGGCACGGCCGGGGAGCCTGTCGGCACCGCGACTCTCGGGCAGGCCGCGGTCGAGGAGATGGCCGCGAAGCAGGCGCGGGCGCGCGCTCGCGCCGGTCGCGGCTGAGCCGGATCGACGGGCCGGGCCGGGGCGGGAGCGCTGTCGGCGCTCCTCGCGCCGGCCCGGCAGCCGTTCGCGTCCTGCGATCGTGCCAGGGGGCGATAGCGTCGGAGCATGCCCGTCGTCCACGCCGCCGTCACCGTCCCGATCCCGCCCGCCCTGGCATATGCGGTGTCGCAGACCACCGGTGAGGTGCGCCGGCGCTGGGACGGCTTCATCCACGCGCAGCACTTCCTGGACGGGGCCATGGCGCCGGCCAAGGGGGTGCGCACCTTCACCCGGCAGCGGTTCGGCCTGTCGATGATCACCCACTACGTCTCGTACGCGCCGCCGACGAACGTGGGGATGGTGATGGAGAAGGGGCCGTGGTTCCTCCGCACGCTCGGTGCCGGCTGGCGTTTCGAAGCGGTCGACGGAGGCACCCGCGCCGTCTGGAAGTACAGCTTCACCTGCCGCCCCGCATGGCTCGCACCCGTCGCCGAGCGGATCGGCACGATGGTGCTGGGGCGGGAGATCCGCCGCAGGATCGCGGGCTTCGCGCGCGGCTGTGCGGATCC
>NCKG01000360.1:0-1359 GCA_002279095.1 Cellulomonas sp. 14-74-6 | reverse complement strand
AGCGTCAGTCGTACCTGTCCGGGCGGCAGCGCGCCGGTGGTGGTCGGGCGCCAGCCGTCGGTGCCGCGCTTCCACACCTGGTCGGCGACGGCCACCTGGTCGAGACCGACGGTCCACGCCACCGCGACCGCCCACTGGGCCGTCGCCCACCCCGCGCGCGCCGCATCACCGGCGACCAGCGGCGTGGCGTCGAGCGCCACGACCGGGTCCGCGGTTCGCCCCGTGCCCGCGGCCGGCACGGTGGGGACGACGGATCCGGTCAGCCCGAGGTCCCGGGACGCCCGACCCAGCACCGAGTCGGTGGTCCCTGGCGTGCCCGCCGGCCGCAGCGTGCAGCTCAGGGCGGCGGGTGACCATCCGGTCAGCGAGGAGGCCCATGCCCGGGACCGGTCCTCGTGCACGGCGTACGCGTCGGGGAGGGCCGAGCGCTGCACGGCCTGAGCCGCCTCGGTGATCGGCAGGTTCTGGTAGTCGGGCACCTTCACCAGCCGGTCGTAGAACGTCCCGGTCGCGTAGATCGGGTCCATCACCTGGGCGGCGGTGCCCCAGCCCTGGGAGGGGCGCTGCTGGAAGAGCCCGAGCGAGTCCCGGTCGCCGCGGTCGAGGTTGATCAGGCCGGACTCCTGCAACGCCGTCGCCAGGGCGATCGTCGCCGCACGTGCGGGGAGCCCACGACGGACCGCCACCGCGGCGATCACGGCGGCGTTGTCGGACTGCTGCGGGCTCAGCCTCGCCGTGACGCCGTTGACCTCGGCGACGCAGCTCTCCGCGACGGGTGGTCGGGGGGCCGCGCGGTCGAGCAGCGCCACGACACCGGCCACCGCGGCGGCGACGAGCAGCAGCGACCCGACGACGGCGGCGAGGGTGCGCCGCCCCCGCCGACGTCGCGGAGATCGACGCCCGGGGCGTCGGCCTGGCATCAGTTCGCGTGCAGCGCCGCGTTGAGCTGCACGCCCACCCCGGTGCGCCGCACGGCCTCGACGGCCCCCGTGCGGGAGTTGCGACGGAACAGCACGCCATCCGCACCGGACAGCTCGCGCGCCTTGACGACCCGGTGGTCGGGTTCGTCGTCGAACCCGACCAGGGTCACCTTCGTGCCCGCCGTGACGTAGAGCCCGGCCTCCACCACGCAGTCGTCGCCGAGCCGGATGCCGAGACCGGCGTTCGCGCCGAGCAGCGTCCGCCGCCCGATCGACACCCGCTCACGGCCACCGCCGGACAGGGTGCCCATGATCGATGCGCCACCGCCGACGTCCGAACCGTCGTCCACCACGACGCCCTGCGAGATGCGGCCCTCGACCATGGAGACGCCGAGAGTGCCGGCGTTGTAGTTGACGAAGCCCTCGTGCATCACCGTCG
>NCKG01000359.1:0-1363 GCA_002279095.1 Cellulomonas sp. 14-74-6 | reverse complement strand
GTCTCCGCCTTCGACAGCTCGCGGCGCAGGTCTCCGGCCGCGGTGCGTGACGTGACCAGCGCCGTGTCCAGGTCCGCGAGCTGTGCCGCCAGCTCGCTGATCCGCTCGAGCACCGGCAGGGTCCGGCGGCGGTGCGCGTTCTGGTCCAGACGCGTGTCGAACTCCTGCACCTCGAGGAGGCGGTGCTGGTCGGCGGCGGGGGCTGTGGTCACGAGTCTCCTTCGGGTGCGCCGGCCAGCGGCGCCGGACCGTCCACACGGGCGGTCCACGGATCGGTGCGCAGGGTGCTGACGCGGGTGCTCACGGTAGCGCCCGCCGCGCCGAGGTCCTGTTCGAGCGCCGCTGCGGCGCGGCTCAACCACGGCCACTCCGATGCGAAGTGCGCGGTGTCGACCAGCGCGGGGACGCCCGTCGGCGACTCGAACAGCGCGCGCTCGCGCTGCTCGGAGGCGGGGTGGTGGCGCAGGTCGGACGTCACGTACACGTCGACCCCGGCCGCGCGGACGGCATCGAGCTCGCTGTCGCCCGAGCCGCCGAGCACCGCCACACGCTCGACGCGAAGGTCGGGCGCACCGGCGTACCGCACACCCTGGGGGGTGGTCGGCAGGGCCGACGCGACCGCTCGTGCGAAAGCGTCGAGGGTCGTCGGGGCGGGCAGTCGCCCGACCCGACCGAGACCCGTGCCGCCCGGCAGCGCGGCGAGCTCCAGCACGTCGAACGCCGGCTCCTCGTACGGGTGCGCGGAGCGCATCGCGGCGACCACCGCTGCGCGCCGGTCGCGGGTCGCAACCATCTCGACCCGCGCCTCCACGACGTGCGCCCGCTCCCCCGGTGCCCCGACAGCCGGGTGCGCCTGCCCGGACGGTACGAACGTGCCCTCCCCGGTGCTCGACCATGCGCACCGGCTGTACTCGCCCAATGCGCCCGCGCCCGCGGCTGCCATCGCGTCGACCACGTGCTCCGTGTCGCCCACCGGCACGAACACCACGTGCTTGTCGAGGGCGGGTCCCGGGTCCGCGACCAGAGGACGGGTGTCCACGAGGCCGACCGCCGCCGCCAGCGCGTCGGCGACGCCGTCGGCGGCCGCGTCGGCGTTCGTGTGGGCGTTGTACAGCGCGGTCCCGCGTCGAAGCAGCCGGTGCACGACCGACCCCTTGAAGGTCGTCGCGGCGACGGAGTGCACGGGCCGCAGGAAGAGTGGGTGGTGGGTCACGACCAGATCGGCGCCCCACTCCAGCGCCTCGTCCACGACGGCAGCGACGGGGTCGACGGCGAACAGCACCCGGCGCACGGCCTGCTCCGGGTCCCCGACGACGAGGCCCACCGAGTCCCACGGCTGTGCCGTCGCGGGCGGATACCGCCG
>NCKG01000358.1:0-1364 GCA_002279095.1 Cellulomonas sp. 14-74-6 | reverse complement strand
ATGCCCTCGCGTCCGTCCGGCACGCGGGACCTCCCGTCTACCGTGTCGCGCCTAGTTCTATGCAATACAAGGTAGACGGTAGTGCCAGCCTGCAGACCGGGCAATGGACCGAGGTCCACGATGAGTCGGTGCCGCCAGAGCGGTCTGCACGACGACGGGGCGAGAGCCCACGCTGGTCACCGCCCGACGATCACTGCCCGACGACAGGAGCGCCGCCATGACGGACACGATCTCGACGCAGCACCTGGAGCTGCCGACCGCCACGCTCGCCTACGACGTGCACGGTCCCCTACCGACGGCGGACGGCCGGCCACCCCTACTGATGATCGGTCAGCCGATGGACGCCCGCGGGTTCACCACGCTCGCCTCCCTGTTCCCCGAGCGCACCGTGGTCACCTACGACCCGCGGGGGCTCGGCCGCAGCACCCGCCGGGACGGCTCCAGCCGCAACAGCCCCACCCAGCAGGCGGACGACCTGCACCACCTGGTGGCGCACCTCGGCACCGGACCGGTGGACCTGTTCGCCAGCAGCGGCGGGGCCGTCACGGCGCTCGCCCTGGTCAGCGCGCACCCCGAGGAGGTCCGCACGCTGGTCGCGCACGAGCCGCCGCTGCTGTCGGTGCTCCCCGACGCCGAGCGGGCGTTCGCGGCCGAGCGTCGCGTGCAGCAGGAGTACGCCGCGCACGGCTGGGGTGCCGGCATGGCCATGTTCATCGCGTTCACCTCGGTGCGCGGCGAGATCGGAGCCGACTTCGGCGCACAGCCGCCGGACCCCGCGGTGTTCGGGCTGCCGACGCAGGACGACGGGTCGCGCCAGGACCCGCTGCTGTCCGGCGTGTCCGACGACGTCACGGCCTACCGCCCGGACGTCGCCGCGCTCCGGGCGGCACCGACCCGGGTGGTCGTCGCCGCCGGCATCGAGAGCCAGGACCTCGTCACCTGGCGCGCCTCCGAGGCCCTCGCCGTGGCGCTCGGCACCGAGCTGACCGTCTTCCCCAGCCACCACGCCGGCTTCGTCGGTCCCGGCTTCGGCCAGCCCGGCCAGCCGGAGGCCTTCGCCGCCCGTCTCCGCGAGGTGCTCGGCGACCCGCCCGGCCACTGAGGGGGCGACGGCCTGGGAGACGTCACCCTGACGGACGAGCCCGACGGTGTGACCGCTCGGTAGCATCGGCTCGAGCGGCCGGCCCGTCCGGTGCGGGTCCCGCTGCGGGAGGCTCGCCGTGAGCAACGTCGCCGTGAACCAGGCTCCCACCCCGGGTGAGCGCAAGGCTCGTGAGGTCGCGGAGGCGGCCCGTGAGACGCAGTGGACCCGGCCCAGCTTCGCCAAGGGGCTGTACCTCGGCTCCTTCGACGTCGGCCTGATG
>NCKG01000058.1:0-9352 GCA_002279095.1 Cellulomonas sp. 14-74-6 | reverse complement strand
CCGCGGACCTCCACCGAGCTGCTGGTGCTGGACCCGCAGGGGCACGTGGAGCACGCCGCCGGCGTGGTGGACGACGGCGAGGCCACCTGGCTGCTCACCGAGACGCCCGTCGAGCTGGCCGCGTGGCTGGACCGGATGCGCTTCATGCTGCGCGTCGAGGTCGCCGACGTGACCGACGAGTGGGCGGCGATCGGTGAACCGGTCGACGCGGAAGGCCTGCCGGCCGAGCCCGTGACCTGGCGGGACCGGTGGCCGCACGTCGCGGCGGGCGGCACCCGGTACGGACCGCCCGACGACGAGCACCCCGGCGCCGAGCGGCCCTGGCGGCTGGTGCTCGTCCCGCGGGAGCGGCTGGCCGACGAGGTGGCGGCCCGCGAGGCCGCCGGCGCGGTGCCGGCCGGTACGTGGGCCACCGAGGCGCTGCGGGTGGCGGCCTGGCGGCCGCGGTTCTCGCACGAGGTGGACCACCGGACCATCCCGCACGAGCTCGACTGGCTGCGCACGGCGGTGCACCTGCACAAGGGCTGCTACCGCGGCCAGGAGACCGTGGCCCGCGTGCACAACCTGGGCCGTCCGCCGCGGCGGCTGGTGATGCTGCACCTCGACGGGTCCGGCCACCTGCTGCCGGAGGCCGGTGCCGTGGTCCGCACCCTCGACGGCCGCGAGGTGGGGACCGTCACCACCGTGGCGCGGCACCAGGAGCTGGGGCCGGTGGCCCTTGCGGTGGTGAAGCGGTCCGTGCCTGCGGACGACGAGCTGCGGGTGGACGGTCCGGCGGAGCCGGTGGCCGCCTCGCAGGAGCAGGTGGTGCCTGGCGACGGTGTCTCGGTGGACCGTCCGGCCCCGCGCGGGCCGGTGGCCCGAGGTCTCGGCCCGCACGTCTCGCTGTGACCGAGGCGGCCGCGGGATCGGCGCGGCAGGCCCGAACCGGGCGGCGGCCGGGGCTGCGGGACCTGCGGGTGACGGCCGGGGCGCGCGCCCGCCAGGGATGGGCCCGGGTGCATGCGTCCTGGTTCTGGATCCTGCAGGCCGCCGTCGCCGGCACCATCGCGTACGCCGTGGCCTTCTACGCCTTCGGCCACACGCATCCCTTCTTCGCCCCCGTCAGCACGTGGGTGGCCCTGGGATTCTCGCGGGACCGGTCGACGCGGCGGGTGGCCGAGCTGGCGGTCGGCGTGGCGCTCGGGGTCGGGTTCGGCGAGCTGATGGTGCGGCTGATCGGCTCGGGCATCTGGCAGATGGGCGTGGTGCTGGCGGTGTCCGCCCTGGTGGGCCGCTTCGTCGACCGGGCGCCACTGATCACCACGCAGGCCGGCGTGCAGGCGATCGTGATCATGACCCTGCCGGCGTTGAGCGGCGCACCGTTCGGCCGATGGGTGGACGCGGTGGTCGGCGGGGTGATCGGCCTGGTCGTCGTGGTGCTCACCCCGACGGACCCGCGCCGGCACCTGCACCGGCAGGCTCGCGCAGCCACCGAGGAGCTCGCCGGGATGCTGCACACCCTGGCCAGAGGACTGCGCACCGGCACGGTGGCCGACGTGGAGGACGCGCTGCTGCGTGGCCGCACCACCCAGCCGGCCCTGGACGAGTGGCGCGAGTCGGCCGGGACCGCCCGCGACCTCGCCCGGGTGTCCCCGGCCACCTGGCGGCACCGCGACGAGCTGACCCGGTCCGTGTCCGCCGCGGTGCTGCTGGACCGGGCGGTGCGCAACGCGCGGGTGCTGATCCGCCGGGCGGTGACCGCGGTCGAGGACGGGCAGCGCACCGAGCTCGCCGGTGAGCTGCTCGAGGCGGTGGCGCGTGCGGCGGATGCGCTGGCCGAGGCGTTCGGCGCCGGCCGCGACCCGGCCCGGGCCCGTGCGGCGCTGCGCGCGGTGGCCGCGAGGCTGGACCCGTACGCGATGGGGTCGGACGACTGGCAGGCGCAGAGCCTGGTGCTGCTGGCCCGGTCGCTCGTCGTCGACCTGCTCGAGGCCGCCGGGACGGACCCGGCGGAGGCGCGGGCCGTCCTGCCGGAGCTGTAGGACGGCACCGTAGGCTCGGCCCGTGACTGCCATCGGCACCCTGCAGCTCGGCCTCTTCCTCGTCTTCTTCGTGGCGATCCTCGCGCTGACCGTCTGGGCGCTGGTCGACTGCCTGACCCGTCCGGCCCGCGCGTTCCCCGCCGCGGACAAGCGGACCCGGCCGTTCTGGGCGGGCATCCTCACGGCCGCCGTGGTGGTGGCGTTCCTCGCTGTGCCGCTCGGGTTCGCACCGAGCAGCTTCTTCCAGTTCCTGGCGCTGCTCGCCGCCGTGGCGGCCGTCGTGTACCTGGTGGACGTCCGGCCCGCGGTGCGGCCGTACTCCGGTCGTGGGCCGCGCGGCGGCTCGTCCCGCGGGGGCTGGTGACGCGTGCGCGCGGTGGTGCAGCGGGTGACGCGCGCCCGCGTGACGGTGGGCGGCGAGGTGGTCGCCGCGATCGACGAGCCGGGGCTGGTGGTGCTGGCCGGCGTGACGCCCGGTGACGGCCCCGCTCAGGTGGACCTGATCGCCCGGAAGGTGGCGGACCTGCGGATCCTGCGCGACGAGCGGTCGGCCGTCGAGGTGGGGGCGCCGGTGCTGGTGGTCAGCCAGTTCACGCTGTACGCCGACACCCGAAAAGGACGGCGGCCGACGTGGAACGCCGCCGCGCCGGGCCCGGTGGCCGAGCCGGTGGTGGAGGCCCTGGTCGGGGCGCTGCGCGAGCGCGGGCTCCGGGTGGGCACCGGTGTGTTCGGTGCGGACATGGCGGTGGAGCTGGTGAACGACGGCCCCGTGACGATCCTGCTGGAGTCCGAGCCGACGAGTCCGGAACGAGTCCGGACATGAGGAAAGGCCCCTCGGAGTAAGCGTCCGGGGGGCCTTCCTCTGATCGCAGGTCCCTTGGCTCATCGGTCACCCGATGGGGACGCCGCTGCGACGCTGCGGCTCCGTCCCGCTGCGACGGGATCCGGCGAACCGGTCCACCGCGAACGGGGCGACTGCGATCGACCGCCCGGTCCGTGATGGCCCTCGCGTCGTCGCCGCGAGTCGTCGGGTCTCCCCGCCGATCTGGCCGTCCGTTCTCCGGTCGGTCCGATCCTCGACGACCTGTCCCCGTCGGTGGGATCTCCCCGGGGGGAGGCTCTCTCCGTCGGTTCTCGGTGCCGAGGCCGATGAGTGATTTCTAGTCCCGCCTTGACGACCCCACAAGGGGTTCTGGAGAGCAACTTTGTGCACAGTTGACCTCACAGGTCTGTGCACAGGACGACCTGCGAGAACGCTGGTCAGGCACAGGGCTGTGGACGGAATTTGTGGACAGTTCGCGTGTCGTTCACCCGCTCGGCGGCAGGCCGTCCCTAGCCTTGGTTGCGGTACAGGCCCCTCGGAGTAAGCGTCCGAGGGGCCTCGCCATGCCGGGCAGCCATGTCCGGGCACCATCGCGGCCCGCACCGCCCGGGCTCCCCACCACACCACGCGGCCCAGCACGGCCGCCGGGGGCAGCTCGCCGACACCCAGTGGTCCCGGCGCAGCGCGACACCGGTCACCAGCAGCCCGAGCACCTCCAGCGAGTCGACCATCACCCAGGTGAGCTGCCAGCTGCCCAGCCCGGTCCACGCCGCCGACCAGGACTGCCGCAGGGCGGACGGCGGCAGGGAGCTGCCCAACCAGCACGCCCACGCGGAGAGGGCCGCGGCCCCCACGGCGAGCACGGCGCCGGTGCGCCGGACGGCCGACGAGGCGATGTCGGGTCCGAGCAGGGCGGCCGTGCGGGGCACGTCGTCCACCCTCACCTGCAGCCGACGACGGCGGAATCGGGGTGTCCGCCCATCGCATCCCGGAGCCTGGGCGCCCCGCCTCAGGGGGCAGACCCCTGGAGCGGGTCGGCCGTGGTGCCCGGCGGAGGTCGGTGCGGGTGACCGACGGCGCCGGACGGGCGACGATGGGCGGGTGGAGCTCGAAGCGGTCCGGGGGGACATCACCACGGAGCACGTCGACGCGATCGTGAACGCGGCGAACTCGTCGCTGCTGGGCGGCGGCGGTGTCGACGGCGCCATCCACGCCGCGGCGGGTCCGCGGCTGCTCGCCGCGTGCCGCGAGCTGCGGGCCACCACGCTGCCGACGGGCCTGCCCGTGGGCGACGCCGTCGCCACGCCGGGGTTCGACCTGCCGGCGCGGTGGGTGGTCCACACCGTCGGTCCCAACCGGCACGCCGGCCAGGACGACCCGGAGCTGCTGGAGTCGTGCTTCCGCCGGTCGCTCGACGTCGCGGCCGAGGTCGGCGCGCAGAGCGTCGCGTTCCCCGCGGTCAGCGCCGGGGTGTACGGCTGGGACGTGACGCAGGTGGCGCGGGTGGCGGTCGCCGCCGTGCGGGAATGGGGCCGGGCGCACCGGGGAGGCCCGGGCACGGTGCGGTTCGTGCTGTGGAACGACGCGGCGCTCCGAGCGTTCGCCACCGCGCTGGTGGAGTGACTCGGCAGCGGTCGCCGTCGCGCCGTCGGACCGTCAGCCCCGCAGCGCCTGCAGGGCGGCCACGACGTCGTCGTCGTCGTTCCACACGTGGAAGGACAGGCGTGCGCAGCCGCCCCGTGCCGCCGCTCTGAGCCCGGCCCGCGCCAGGCGGGCACCGGCGGACCCGTCGGGGTCCGGCACCGCGACGATGGCGCTGCCGGCCGGCTCGAGGTCCAGGCCGGCACGCAGGGCGTCGGCGAGCGCGACGTCGTGGCGGCGGACGGCATCGGGGGCCGGCCCGGCCAGCTCGTCGGCGAAGGCCTCGAGGGCAGGGGTCGCACCGAGCCAGCACAGCCATGCCGGGGAGAGGTCGAAGCGCCGGGAGTCGTCCGCCAGGCGCAGGTCGTGGCCGTAGACGGACGACCACACGTCGGCACCGGCGTACCAGTTGGCGTGCACGGGCCGCAGCCGGTCGCGGACCTGCGGGCCGGCGGTGAGGAACGTGACGCCGCGCGGCGCGCACAGCCACTTGTAGGCGCTGGTCACCGTGACGTCGAAGCGGCTGGCGTCCACCGGCAGCCAGCCGGCCGCCTGGGTCAGGTCGACGACGGTCAGCGCGCCGACCCGGTGGGCGGCCTCGACCACGGCGTCGACGTCGGCGATCGCTCCGTCGTGCGACTGGACCAGGGAGAACGCCACGACGTCCGTGCCCGGACCGATCCGGTGGGCCAGCTCGGCGAGCGGCACCACTTGCACCCGCAGGTCGGTGCGGACGAGGAACGGGTACGTGACGGACGTGAAGTCGCCCTCGACGGTCAGCACCTCCGCCCCTGCCGGGAGGCTGGTGGCGACCATGCCGACCAGGGCCGCCGTCTGCGCCGCGACCGCGACGTCGGACGTGGGGACGGCGACGATCCGGCCGAACGCCGCGCGGCTGGCGGCGACCGCGGCGTCGTAGTCGGCGAGGTCGTGCTCGGCACGGCTCCAGCGCTCGACGCCGTCGACCAGCGCGATGACCGTGCCGGCGACGGGCAGCCCGCACGTGGCGGCGTCGAGGTGGCCGCGGGTCGGCGCGAAGCGGGCGCGGAGGGTGTCGAGCGTCATGACCACGAGCGTCCCGGGCCCCGGCACATCACACAACGACGAATGCAGCAACGCCTCCATCCACTGTCGTTATGCTTCGGCGCCATGGGGAGACCGGGAGGGCGCGGCGCCACCGCGCCGACGGGCCGTGAGGCGGCCGCCCGCGACGGGGCCGTCCCGGAGCCGGTGGACGCCGACGGGGTGGACGGGGTGGGCGCCCTCGCCGGGCTGGACGTCGGCGGCCTGCGGCTGCTGCAGGCGATCGCCGAGCACGGCACCCTGACCGCAGCGGCGGCGGTGCTGGGAACCAGCCAGCCGGCGGTGTCCCAGCACGTCCGGCGCCTGGAGCGCCGTCTCGGCACGGCGCTGCTCGACCGCTCCGGCAGGCGCGTGCGGCTCACCGAGGCCGGTGCGGTTCTGGCCGCGCACGGCCAGACCGTGAACGCGGCGGTGCGCGCGGCGGCCGCCCAGGTGACGGCGCTGACCGGGTTGCGCGCCGGGGTGGTGCGGGTGGTCGCGTTCCCGTCGTCGTCGGCCACGCTGGTGCCGCTCGCGCTCGCCCGGCTGCGCCGCGAGCATCCCGGGCTGACGGTGACGCTGGACGAGGCGGAACCGCCCGAGGCGCTCGCCCGGCTGCGCGCCGGCACGTGCGACGTCGCGGTCACGTTCGCGTACGCCGGGCGTGGCTCGACGGCCACCCCGGTCCTCGCACCACGGACCGACGCAGCCCCGGACGCCACCCGGGCCGGGGAGCTGTCCGGGCTCGTCGCGCGGCACCTGCTCGACGACCCGACGCTCGCCGTGCTCCCCGCGGACCACCCGCGCGCCGACGACCCGCGGCTGTCGCTGTCCGACCTGGCGGACGAGACGTGGATCGCGGGCTGCCCCCAGTGCCGCGGTCACCTGCTGCACTCCGCCGCCGCGTGCGGCTTCACCCCGGAGATCGCGTACGCGACCGACGACTACGTCGCCGTGCTGTCCCTGGTCGCCGCCGGGCTCGGCGTCGCGCTGCTGCCGCGGCTGGTGCACCAGACGGGGGAACGGCACCCCGGCGTCGTGCTGCGGCCCGCCGCCGGCACGTCCGCCCGGCGGGTCTACGCCGTGACGACGCCGGACCTGATCCGCGTCCCGGCGGTCGTCGCGACCCTCGACGCGCTCGCGGCCGCCGCCCCGGCGACCACCACGACCGTCAGCGGCTGAGCACGCCGTCCAGCTGCAGCGCCGAGGCGATGGTGCGCACCACGCCGTTGGCGTTGTTGCCCGGTGCGACGTAGCGGGCCTCGGCCCGCACCTGCGGGTGCGCGTTGTCCATGGCGAACGACCACGCGGACGCCTGGAGCAGCCCGAGGTCGTTGAGGTAGTCCCCGAACGCCATCGTCTGCTCGCGCGTCACGCCGAGCGCCCGCTGCGCGGCCTGCAAGGCGTGCCCCTTGTCGGCGCTCGGGCTCATCACGTCCACCCAGTGCTCGCCGGAGACCAGCACGCGGACCGGGCCGTCGAACCGCGCCAGGGCGGCCGCGGCGCCGGTCTCGGCAGAGCCGAAGTCGTAGATCGCCAGCTTCAGCACCTCGTCGTCCACCGCCCGCAGGTCGTCGACCAGCTCCAGCCGTGCGTAGTACGGCTCGGCCTGCTCGACGAACGCCCGGTCGGTCCGCTCGACGTACGCCGACCGCTTGCCGCACACCACGGTGCCGACGTCGGCGCCGGACGCCGCCAGCTGCCGCACGGCGTCGACCACCGGCAGGGCGGCGTCGCGGCTCACGCCGTCCGAGCTGAGCTCCTGCTCGTCGCGCACGACGTAGGCGCCGTTCTCCGCGATGTACACCAGGTCGTCACGGCCGAACTGCCGGCGCAGCGTCGCGTACTGGCGCCCCGATGCGGGGCACAGCACCACGCCGCGCTCGTGCAGCGCGTCGAGCAGCGGCCAGAAGCTCGGGTCGATCCGCTTCTGGTCGTCCAGCAGCGAGCCGTCCATGTCCACCGCGATCAGCCGGACGTCCGGGACGGTGCCGAGCGCGGGCGGGTCGAGGACGGGCTGGTCGGCTGGGGTCACCCGTCGATTGTCGCCGACGACGTCCGCGCAGCCGACCCGAGCCAGGCGGTCACGGCGGCCACCACCGGGCCGTCGTCCGGTGCGTGCGCACCCGGGACGAGCGTGAGCGTCAGCGGACCGGCGACGGTGGACAGGTGCGCGCGCAGCTCGTCCGGCGTGCCGAACGGGTCCCGGTCGCCGCTGACGGCGAGCACGGGGACGCCGATGCGCGGCAGGTGCTCCACGCGGAGCCGGTCCGGCCGGCCGGGTGGGTGCAGGGGGTAGGACAGCAGCACGAGGCCGGCGACAGCCAGCCCGTCGGCGACGGCCATCGAGCACATCCGGCCGCCGAACGAGCGGCCGCCGACCAGCAGCTGGTCCGTGGGGACGCCGAGCTCGGCGGCGAAGGTGGCGGTCAGCGCCCCGACGGCGGTCACGGCGGCTGCGGCGGACCGAGGCAGGTCGACGCGGCGGACACTGACGGGTGCGAGGCCCCGCTCGAGGGCGACGAGCGTGCGGTGGTCCCGGGTGGCGCCGGCGCCCGGGGCGAGCAGCAGCCCGGCGGGGGTCACGACTGGGGCGACGGGCTGGCCAGGGCGGTGCGGACGCCGTCCTCCGGCCTGCCGAGGAACACCGGCCGGCGGCGCGTCAACGCGTCCCACGCGGCCTTCCACGACGCCGGCACCTCGCGGGCCCGCCACAGCACCGCCTGCCGCGGTGCCACGGAGGCGGCCGAGACGCCGACCCCGGTGGACTCGATGCCCGCCGCCCGGCAGGAGAACAGCGCCCGGCGCACGTGGTAGTCCTGCGTCACCACCACGGCGGAGGTCACGCCGAAGATCTGCCGTGCGCGCACGCAGCTGTCGTGGGTGTCGAAGCCGGCGGCGTCGCGGACGATCTTCGCGTCGGGCACGCCGTGCTGCAGCAGCCACGTGCGCATCGCGCCCGGCTCGTCGTGGTACGGCGTCGAGTTGTCCCCGCTGACCAGGATCACCTGAACCGTGCCCGCGGCGAACAGCTGCCGCGCGGCCTCCAGGCGGCGGGCGAGGTACACCGACGGGGTGCCGTCCGGCTCGAGGCCCGCACCGAGCACCAACGCCACCGGGGTGGGCGGCACGGCGCTGACGTCCGGCCGGACCGCCGTCTGGCCGACGGCCTGCACCACCAGCACGGGACCGAGCCCGACGACGAGGGCGCCGGCGAGCACCCACCACCACGGCCGGCGCGGACGCGCCGAGGAGGGAGCGGGAGCGGCTGGCACGGGCCGAGCGTAGGCCCCGGCGCTACGGTCCGAGGTGTGAACGGTGAGCCGGCGGGTGCCCGCGGACGTGTCGTCATGCCGGTCCGGTGGTCGGACGTCGACCTGTTCGGGCACGTCAACAACGCGGCGTTCCTGCGCTACCTGGACGACGCCCGGTTCACGCTGTTCCCGCAGATGGGGGTCGACGAGTCCGGCGCGCTGACCGCCTCGCTGCTGGTGGTCGCCAAGCACGAGATCGACTACCTCGCCCCGCTGACGTTCCGGCCGGTGCCGTTCGTCGTGGAGGTGTGGGTGCCGCGCACCGGGCGCTCCTCGGTCGACATCGCCTACGAGATCCGCGACGCCCCGGAGGACGGCTCCGTCTGTCTGCGCGCACGGACCCGGATGGTCCAGCTGGACGCCGCCACGCACCTGCCACGGCCGTTCACCGCCGAGGAGCGGGCGGCGTTCGAGGCGTACGCGGGCCCGGAGCCGCAGCTGCACGGCTGGTGAGGGGGAGGGGTGATCCGGGCCGGCCCCGGTCGTCG
>NCKG01000357.1:0-1384 GCA_002279095.1 Cellulomonas sp. 14-74-6 | reverse complement strand
GGGACCACGCCGATCGCAGTCGAGAACTTCCACATGCTGCAGCAGCGGCAGCTGACGGACACCGTCGCCGACCCGGCCACTCGGAAGGCACGCGTCAACCTCCTGAACTGGGACGGCAAGGGGGCACCCGAGGGGATGTTCCCGCCACGCCGCGACGAGGCGCGGCCGCACGAGCCCGAGGGGCCGTCCGGCGAGACGCGGCCCCTGCCGGCGGGTGGCAGCGAGCCGGGTCCGACGGGGTCGGGGACGGAGCCCCGATGAACCGCGTCGCCCGCGCCGCCGCCGCCCACCGGCTCGCCACCCGCCAGACGGCGGTGGTGCACCGGTTGGCGGCGCTCCTCCTGGAGTACCCCACGCCCGAGCTGCTCGCGCTGCTGCCGCAGATCGAGGCCGCCGCGCAGGAGCTGCCCGACACCGTGGCGGCCCCGCTGCGCCGGCTGGCCGACCACCTCCTGGTCACGCCGCTGTCGCAGCTGCAGGCCGACTACGTCGAGACCTTCGACCTGCGGCGGCGCTGCAGCCTCTACCTCACCTACTACGCCTACGGAGACACCCGGAAGCGGGGCGTCGCGCTCGTCGAGCTCAAGCAGGCGTACCGGGCGGCCGGCGCCGAGGTGGACGGCGAGGAGCTGCCGGACCACCTGTGCATCCTGCTGGAGTTCGCCGCGACCACCGACGCGGAGGCGGGCATCGGCCTGCTGCTGGCGCACCGGGCGGGTCTCGAGCTGCTGCGGCTGGCGCTCGAGGACTCGCGGTCGCCCTACGCGGGGGTGGTGGTGGCCGTGTGCGCCACGCTGCCTCCGCTCGAGGGGGACGAGCGTGACGCGGTCGCGCGCCTGGCGGCCGAGGGGCCGCCGGGGGAGGAGGTCGGTCTCGAGCCGTTCATGCCGCCGCCGACGCCGATGGGAGCCCGCCGATGAGCACCAAGGACCTGCTGCTGTGGGTGGTGGTCCCGTACGTCTGCCTGGCGGTGTTCGTGCTGGGCCACGTCTGGCGGTACCGGTACGACAAGTTCGGCTGGACCACCCGCTCGTCCCAGCTGTACGAGTCGCGGCTGCTGCGCTGGGCCAGCCCGCTGTTCCACTTCGGCATCCTGTTCGTCTTCCTCGGGCACGTGATGGGCCTGGGCATCCCGGAGTCGTGGACGTCCGCGGTGGGCATCAGCGAGACGGCGTACCGCGTGATGGCGGTGGGCATCGGCGGCATCGCAGGCGTGTGCACGCTGGTCGGGATGGTGCTGCTGATCTACCGCCGGCGCACCGTCGGGCCGGTGTTCAGCGCGACCACCAAGATGGACAAGCTGATGTACGCCTGGCTCGCCGCGGTGGTCCTGCTGGGGCTGTGGAACACGGCCGCCGGGTCGGCGCTCAAGCTCGGCGGTGAG
>NCKG01000356.1:0-1395 GCA_002279095.1 Cellulomonas sp. 14-74-6 | reverse complement strand
GTCCCTGGCGTCGCTCGAGTCGGTGGCCCAGCTGCGGCACGACCCGGTGGCCGACACCCTGCACGACGTCTCGTTCACGGTCCCGGCGGGGTCGATGGTCGCCCTGGTGGGCCCGTCGGGCGCCGGCAAGACGACGATCTCCCAGCTGGTCACCCGGATGTACGACCCGACGGAGGGTTCGGTGTCGGTCGCCGGTCTGGACCTGCGGGACGTCACTGCCGCGTCGCTGCGTGCGACGGTCGGCGTGGTCAGCCAGGAGGCGCACCTGTTCCACGACACGATCGCGGGCAACCTGCGGTTCGTCCGTCCCGACGCGTCCGACGACGACATCGAGGCCGCCCTGCGCCAGGCGCAGGTCTGGGAGCTGGTGCACTCCCTGCCGGAGGGCGTCGACACCGTGGTCGGCGACCGCGGTTACCGGCTGTCCGGTGGCGAGCGTCAGCGGCTGGCCATCGCGCGCCTGCTCCTCAAGGCGCCCGACGTGGTGGTGCTCGACGAGGCGACGGCCCACCTCGACTCCGAGTCGGAGGCCGCCGTGCAGGCGGCGCTGGACGCGGCGCTCGTCGGGCGCACGTCCCTGGTCATCGCCCACCGGCTGTCCACCATCCGCGCAGCCGACCTGATCGTGGTGCTCGACGACGGGCGCGTGGTGCAGTCCGGCACGCACGACGAGCTGATCGCCGCCGGCGGCCTGTACGCCGACCTCTACCGCACGCAGTTCGCCCCGGCGGCTGCCGCCTGACGCCGAGCGACCGCCTGGCTGCGGACGGGCATCGCCGGACGCCGCACCCGGGCCGGTCGCTCGGCGGCCGACCTCAGCGGAACCGCCCGAGGTGGATCCCCGCGAGCGCCAGCGCCGCCAACGACTCCCCGTCGCGGATCTCTCCCGCCGCCGCCATCGCCAGCACCTGACCGAACGGCACCAGCCGCACGGCGCTGATCCCCTCCTCGGCCTGGTGCTCCGCCGCGGAACCCGGCAGCCGCGACAGCCCCTGGGCGACGAACACGTGGCCGGGCGCGTCGGCCACGCCGTTCAGCGACTCGACGTCCCCCACCGCGGTCCACCGCGACGCCGCCAGTCCCGTCTCCTCCGCGAGCTCCCGCTGCGCGGCGACCAGCGGCTCCTGCCCGTCCGAGCCGCCCGCCGGCACCTCCACCGACCCCGGCCCGGTGGTGTACCGGTGCTGGGTGATCAGCACCACCTCGTCGTCGTCGGTCACCGCCACCACGAACACCGCCGGCTGCCGCACCTCGACCACGCCGTACACCCCCGGCTTGCCGTCGGGGTGCTGCACGGCGTCCTCGCGGACCCGGATCCACCGGTTCTCGTAGACCACCCGCGACCCGGTGGTCCGCCAGCCCTCGTCCGTCGTCGTCACGCGCCGAGACTAGGCG
>NCKG01000057.1:0-9445 GCA_002279095.1 Cellulomonas sp. 14-74-6 | reverse complement strand
CTATCGGTGGCGGTGACGTCCTCGCACCACGCGCAGACGGCGCGGCGGCGGGAGCCCGGATCGTCGGGCGCCCGCAGCGCGATACCGACCAGGGCGTCGTCGACCGTGAGCACCGCGTAGGCGCGCAGCGGTGCCTTGCGGTCCACCCAGCCCAGGTAGTCGAGGCGCTCCCAGGCCTCGGGAGTCAGGGCGGACAGGTCGGGGAGCGTCACCTGCGCGGCCTCGCGGCGTGAGCAGTTGACGAAGGACGTGCGGATCTGGGACTCGGTCAGGGCGTTCATGGCTCTCGGCTCTCGTGCGACGGGGAGCCGTCGACAGGTCCGCCGCACGACGAGATGGTCGCGAGGCGAGCGGGACGACGGCGAAGGACGAGCGCCCGCCGGGGGTGCGCCGAGCACGCCGGACCGTGTGGTCCGGCGGGGTGCTGCCGTCAGGCGTCAGGCGTTCCGGGCGGGCGTCCGGCCCAGGCCCGAGCAGGCCGCGACGGCCGCCCCGCTTCCCCGCTGCATCGAGATGCGCTCCGTGCTCACCGGCCGCCGGCTGCTCCCGCGGCACATCCGCCTGTGATGGTGCGACACCGCCCGGCGCCGAGGCAAGCCGATTCGTCCCACGGCTGGGTACCGGGTGGCGCATGCGGCCGTCTGCTGCGGCTAGCCTTGACTCGGGCCGCCGTGCGGCGTGCCCTCGGACCCCGACCGGGGAGGTGAGCCCTCGTGGACCCAGGCAGTACTCGACGGGCTCGCCTCGCAGCGGCCGCGCTCCGCACCTCCCGGATCTGATCCCGGACGGCCGGGCGCCGTCGCACGTGGCGGGCTCACGCGCTCGTCGACGTCGTCGAGCGGGTCGGAGCGCCGGTGGCATCACCGCGCCCCGTCGTCGTGCCCTTCTGCGGCTCCCGTGACACGCGTCCCGTCACCCCCCCAGCACAGCCCGCCCCGCGTGGACGCGGCCTTCGTGCGTGCACGCCTGCCTGCGTACGGCACGCGCACCCACGCAGCCGGCCGGGCTGCCGAACGTTCGGAGTGCCCCATGTCCGTCTCCGCCATGCACCCGGCGCCGCCGGGCCGCACCGGTCTGCGGTCCCGTGCCGCCCGCAGCACGCAGTCCCTCGCCCTGCGCCGGGAGGTCGCCGGCGCCCTCGTCTCCGTCGCCGGTCTGCACAACCGGCCGGTGCGGGACGCCGACGGCAACGAGGTCGGCCGCGTCGAGGACGTCGTCGTCCACTGGGACAGCGGCTACTCGCCCCTGACCGGCCTGATCGTCCGCGTCGGCGCCCGTCGCACCTGGGTGCACGCCCAGGACGTCATCACGATCGAGCAGCAACAGGTCCTGCTCCGCTCCACCCGGTTCGACCTCCGGGACGTGGTGCGGCGCGAGCGGGAGCTGCAGCTGCTCGGGGACGTGATCGACCACCAGCTGGTGGACGTCGCCGGGATCCGGGTGGTCCGCGCCTCCGATCTGTACCTGACGCAGGTGTACGGCGTGTGGCGGCTGGTGGGGGTGGACGTCTCCCTCGTCTCGCTGCTGCGCCGCGTGCTGCCGGGCGGGTGGGGCCGGCGACCGAGCCCCAGCCAGGTGCTCGACTGGTCGAGCATCCAGCCGTTCGGCGTGCCGGGGGAGTCGGTGCGACTGCGGCGCGGCCACGCCGAGCTCCACCGGATGCGGGCGGCGGACCTCGCCGACCTGCTGGAGAGCCTGGGACGTGCCGAGCGGCGCGAGCTGCTCGAGGGCCTGGAGCCGGAGACGGCGGCCGACGCCCTCGAGGAGATGAACCCGCGCGACCTGAACGACCTGCTGCGGGACGCCCCCGTCCAGCAGGCCGCGGACCTGGTCGCGGCGATGGAGTCCGACGAGGCGGTCGAGGCGCTGCGTGAGATGCCGGAGGAGGAGCGCAGCGAGCTGCTCGACGCGATGTCCGAGGTGCGCGGTGCCGAGCTCGGTGCCCTGCTCGAGTACGACGAGGAGACGGCCGGCGGCTACATGACGTCGCGGCTGGTGCGGCTGCACACGGAGCGGACGGTGGCGGACGCGATCGCCGCGGTCCGGGCGGACGCCGCCCGGGGCGAGACGCCGGCCGGCGTGGTGGTGGTGGACGACGACGGCGCGCTGGTGGACGACGTGTCGCTGGTCGAGCTGCTCGGCGTGGACCCGTCCACGCCGCTCGGTCGCGTGGTCGGTGCACCGTGGCCGGTCACCGTGCCGCTGGGCGCGGGGCTGGAGGACGTCGTCGAGCGGATGACGGACAACCGCGGCTCGTCGGTGCTGGTGGTCGACGACCGCAACCGGCCGGTGGGCCGCATCCTGGCCGACGACGTGGTGGACGCCCTGGTGCACCAGGACGACCGCCGGTGGCCGTGGCAGCGTCGTGCCGGGAGCGCGTCGTGAGCGCCCGCACGCAGGGCGCCCCGACGCAGGGCGCCCAGACGACGGGCGAGGCCGACACCCTCGACCAGAGGGTGCCCCGCCGGATGCGGCTGAAGGTCGCGCTCGCGGCGCTCGGGGCGGTGGTCGGCCCCGGCCTGATCGCCGGCCTGTCCGACGACGACCCCGCCGGCATCACCACGTACTCGGTGCTGGGCACCAACTACGGCTACCGCCTCCTGTGGGTGCTCACCGTGTCCACCATCGCCCTGATCCTGTTCCAGGACCTGGGCGCCCGCATCGGCGTCGTCACCGGTCAGGGTCTGGCCGGCCTGATCCGGCAGCGGTACGGCGCGCGCGCCGGTGTGCTGTCGATGGCGGCGCTGCTGCTGGCCAACATCGGCACCACCACCGCGGAGTTCGCGGGCATCGCCGCGGGGTTCCAGATCTTCGGGGTGAGCCGGTACATCTCCGTGCCGATCGCCGCGGTGATCGTGTCCACGCTGGTGCTGCGCGGCGGGTTCCGGGGGGTGGAGCGGGTGCTGCTGGCGCTGTCCGCGGTGTTCGTCGCCTACATCGCGGCCGGCATCCTCGCCAAGCCGGACTGGGGTGCGGCACTGACCGGCTCGGTGGTGCCGTCGCTGCCGACGGGCCGCGACGCGATCCTGATCGCCACCGCCACGCTCGGCACCACGCTCGCGCCGTGGGGGCTGGCGTTCATCCAGTCCTACGCGGTGGACAAGAGGCTGACGCCGCGTGAGCTGGGGCTGCTGCGGTGGGACGTGATCACCGGGGCCGTGCTGACGGGGGTGATCGGCTTCTTCGTCGTCGTCGCGACCGCCGCCACCCTGCACAGGCGAGGCCTGAGCATCTCGGACGCGTCCGACGCCGCCGTGGCGCTCGAACCGCTCGCCGGCCGGCTGGCCTCCGAGCTGTTCGCCGCCGGCCTGATCGGCGCCGCGCTGCTGGCGGCCTCGATCCTGCCGCTGTCCACCGCCTACTCGGTGGCGGACATCGCGGGACGTCCGTCGGCCCTGGACGACTCGATCGCGGAGGCCCCGCTGTTCTACGGCACCTTCGCGTTCGTCACCGTCACCGGCGTGGTGCTGGTGCTGCTGCCGGGGGTGTCCCTGGTGCCGGTGCTGGTGGGCACGCAGGTGATCAACGCGGTGCTGCTGCTGCCGCTGCTCGGCTACATGTCCGGCATCGCGCGGGACAAGCGCCTGATGGGCGAGTACGCGGCCCGGCCGTGGGTCAGCGGCATCTACTGGGTGGCGATCGCCCTGATCACGGTGTGCATCGTGGCGCTCGGGGTGCTGTCGCTGCCGCGCTGAGCGGGTCTGCGCAGGACGCGTGGGCGGGCACCGGCAGACTGGGCCGGTGCCCGCCCTGCGTCGTTACCACCCGTCCGACCTGCCCGGCATGTACCGCCTGTGCCTGCTCACGGGCGAGGCCGGCGGCGACGCCACGGCGCTGTACCGCAACCGGGACCTGCTGGCGCACCTGTACTGCGGGCCGTACCCCGTGGCGGACCCGGGCCTGACCTTCGTGGTGGCCGACGAGCAGGGCGTGGGTGGGTACGTCGTGGCGACGGCGGACACGGTGGCGTTCGACGAGTGGCTCGACGCGAGCTGGTGGCCCTCCCTGCGCGCGCAGTACCCGCTGCTGCCCGACCCCGGCGACGGCACCGCCGACCACGTGCTGGTCGAGCGGATCCACCACTGGCAGCACGTCACGCCGCCGGCCGGCTTCCCGGCGCACCTGCACATCGACCTGCTGCCGCGGCTGCAGGGGCAGGGCTGGGGACGCCGGCTGATCGGCGCGCTGTCCGACGAGCTGCGCTCGCGCGGCGTGCCGGGCCTGCACCTCGGGGTGGACGCCCGCAACACCGGCGCGGTCGCGTTCTACCAGCGGCTCGGCTTCCAGCCGGAGGAGTCCTACGAGTGGGGGCACCGGCTGGTGCTGCCGCTCTGAGAGGGAGGTCCGTGCGGGGAGACGCGGCGTCGCGCGACCGTGCACCGACCGGGCCGCGTCCGCGGGGGCATGATGACGCGGCCCGGCCGGGGACGGTCCGTCAGAGAGTGACCTCGACCTGGACCGTCGCGCCGGCGGGGGCGTAGGGGACGAGGTTGCCCTCGACCGGACGGCCGTCCACCACCAGCCGGCCGCGCGCCCCGCGGGCGCCCGAGTTGGTCACGTGCACGACGTACGTCGCGCCGCGCGCCACCCGGGTCACGGTGAACTCCGGCACGTCGGGCCCGATCTGCGGGTCGACGACGAGCCCGTCGTAGTCCGGCCGCACGCCCAGCAGGTGCTGGGAGACGGCGACGAAGTTCCACGCCGCCGTGCCGGTCAGCCAGCTGTTCTTCGCCTCACCGGCGCGGACGGCCTCCTTGCCGGCGATCATCTGCGCGTACACGTACGGCTCGAGGCGGTGCACCTCGCTGATGTCCTCGCGGTAGGCCGGTGCGATGCGCCGGTAGTGGTCGAACGCCTTGTCCCCACGCCCCAGCACCGTCTCGGCGATGACCACCCAGGGGTTGTTGTGGCAGAAGATGCCGCCGTTCTCCTTGTACCCGGGCGGGTACGTCGACACCTCGCCGAGCTCGATCTGGTACGTGGTGTACGCCGGGTGCTGCAGCACCATGCCGTGCGGCGTGCCCAGCAGCTCCTCGACCGAGTCCAGCGCCTGGACGGCCGGCGCCGAGGCGTCGTCCGGCCCGTCGCCCACGCCGATCCCGGCCATCACCGCGAAGCCCTGCGGCTCGATCCAGATCTTGCCCTCGGGCTTGGCGTCGGTGCCGACGGGGTTGCCGAAGTAGTCGTACGCGCGCAGGAACCACTTGCCGTCCCAGCCGTCGCTCAGCACGGCCTGGCGCATCTCCTCGACCAGCCCACGAGCCCGGTCGGCCACGTCGGCCAGCCCGCGCCGCTCGGCCAGCTCCGCGTACTCGCGCCCGTACAGCACGAACTGCGCGGCGATGAACACCGACTCGGCGGCGCCGCCGGCCTTGTTCTCCGTCGTCTGGAACGGCTCGCCCGGCTCGGTGGAGAAGCAGTTGAGGTTGAGGCAGTCGTTCCAGTCGGCGCGGCCGATCAGCGGCAGCCCGTGCGGGCCGCGGTGGGTGACGGTGAACTCGAACGACCTGGTCAGGTGCTCGAACAGCGGCACCTCGGTGCCCGGCTCGTTGTCGAACGGCACGGGCTCGTCGAGGACCGAGACGTCGCCCGTCTCCTTGACGTAGGCCGCGACACCGGCGATCAGCCACAGCGGGTCGTCGTTGAAGCCGGAGCCGATGTCGTTGTTCCCGCGCTTGGTCAGCGGCTGGTACTGGTGGTACGCCGACCCGTCGGGGAACTGGGTCGCGGCGATGTCGAGGATGCGCTCGCGGGCCCGCGCCGGGATCAGGTGCACGAAGCCCAGCAGGTCCTGGTTGGAGTCCCGGAAGCCCATCCCGCGCCCGATGCCGGTCTCGAAGTACGAGGCCGAGCGGGACATGTTGAACGTGACCATGCACTGGTACTGGTTCCAGATGTTGACCATCCGGTCGAGCTTCTCGTCACCGCTGCGCACCGAGTAGCCGGACAGCAGGCCGGTCCAGTAGGCCCGCAGCGCGTCGAACGCCATGTCCGTCTGCTCGGTGGTGGCGAACCGGGACAGCAGCGCGTGCGCCCGCTGCTTGTTGATCACCTGGTGGGCGTCGTCGGCCCACTTCTGCTCGTCGGGGTTCTCCACGTAGCCGAGCACGTAGGTGAGCACCCGCGACTCGCCCGGCTCCAGGGACACGTGCACC
Source organism: Cellulomonas sp. 14-74-6 (assembly GCA_002279095.1). GTDB lineage: Bacteria > Actinomycetota > Actinomycetes > Actinomycetales > Cellulomonadaceae > Cellulomonas. The sequence continues at coordinate 3,290 of NCKG01000057.1, read as the reverse complement.
GAGTGCGACCCGATCGGGTACCAGCCGGACGCCACCGAGTCGGCCGACCTGCCCGCAAGCGGCACCGCGGCCTCGCCGAGGCCGTTGTAAACGCCGACGAACGTGTCCCGGTCCGTGTCGAACCCGTCGGCGTGGGTGTTGACGGCGAACACGGCGTAGTGGTCCCGGCGCTCGCGGTACTCGGTGCGGTGGTAGATCGCCGAGCCGTGCGGCCCGTCCTGCTCCACCTCCACCTCGCCGATGGACAGGTTGCGCTGGTAGTTCGTCTGGTCGTCCTGCGCGTTCCACAGGCAGAACTCGACGAAGCTGAACAGCGTCACGTCCTTGTGCTGGTCGGAGGTGTTGGTCACCTCGACGCGCTGCACCTCGGCGTCCTCGCCGACCGGCACGAACACCAGCGTCTCCACCTTGACGCCGCGCCGCTCGCCCGTGATGCGGGTGTAGCCCATCCCGTGCCGCGTCTCGAAGTGGTCGAGCTCGGCCTTGACCGGCATCCACGACGGCGTCCACACGTCGCCGCCGTCGTTGACGTACAGGTACCGGCCGCCGGCGTCGGCGGGGACGTTGTTGTAGCGGTATCGGGTCAGGCGCCGCATCTTGGCGTCCCGGTAGAAGGAGTAGCCGCCGGCCTGGTGCGAGATCAGCGAGAAGAAGCGCTCGGAGCCGAGGTAGTTGATCCACGGGTACGGCGTGCGCGGGGTGGTGATGACGTACTCGCGTGCGTCGTCGTCGAAGTGGCCGTAGCGCATGCCGGTGCCTCTCGTGGTGCCGGCGCGTGCGCCGCGGGTCCGCTGCTGTGCGGTCGCCGTGGGCACCTGGAGCCGGGGAAACGTGGTCGCAAGTGTGGGGCTGCTAGCGTGCGAGAGCGCTCCCACGCTCTCGCGACAGACGATAGTGCCTCCGGTGCCGGGGTGGCGAACGCCCGGTGCCCGGACCGGTGCCCTCCGGCCGCTGGGCGTCCGAGCGCCGGTGGCCGGAAGGCTCAGGAGCCTCCGGGGTGCGACGACTACCGTGTCCCCGTGCTGCTCTCCGACCGTGACATCCGGACCGAGCTCGCCTCCGGCCGTGTGGTGCTCGACCCGTTCGACCCTGCGATGGTGCAGCCGTCGAGCGTCGACGTGCGGCTGGACAAATGGTTCCGGCTGTTCGACAACCATAAGTACGCCGTGATCGACCCCGCCGAGGAGCAGCCCGAGCTCACGCGGCTGGTCGACGTGGCACCGGGCGAGCCGTTCGTGCTGCACCCCGGCGAGTTCGTGCTCGGCTCGACGTTCGAGCAGGTCAGCCTCCCCGACGACGTGGCGGCCCGGCTCGAGGGCAAGTCGTCGCTGGGCCGGCTCGGGCTGCTGACGCACTCCACCGCCGGGTTCGTCGACCCCGGGTTCAGCGGTCACGTCACGCTCGAGCTGTCCAACGTGGCGACGCTGCCGATCAAGCTGTGGCCCGGCATGAAGGTGGGCCAGCTGTGCTTCTTCCGGCTGTCGTCGGCGGCGGAGCGCCCGTACGGCTCGACGGCGGCCGGCTCCCGGTACCAGGGTCAGCGCGGGCCGACGGCCTCGAGGTCGTGGCTGAACTTCCACCGCACGGCGGTGTGACGGAGCGCGTGACCGCATGAGCGACGAGCAGCTGCCTCCGCTCGACACCCAGGACCCGCAGGTGCGTGCCCGCCATCTGCTCGCGCTGCCGGCCGGGGTGGGCACCGACGAGGTGGAGGTGCTGGCCCAGAGCCGCTTCACCGCAGCGCGCTGGGAGGAGCCGACCGACACGGGCGCCGTCCGGACCGGGCTGCGGCCCGCCGTCACCGCCGCGTTCGGCATCCGGGTCGTACCCGCGGGCCCCCAGCCGGCCCACGCCCTCCGGCTGGGCCGCATGTCGCGGTTGGTCGGCCCGTACTCGGTGACCCCCGAGGACGCGATGGCGCTCCGGCTGCCCGCCACCACCCGCACGGTGTGGTCCCTCGACTGCCCTGCGGAGCGCGGTGAGCCGCCGTGGCCGGGTGGTGATCGCGACGGCCTGAAGCGGGCGTTCCCCAAGGGTGTGCCGGTGCGGGACGAGGAGCGGGCGCTCGTCTGGCTGGTCGCCACCGCCCGGCGGCTGCAGGGTGCGGTGCGGATCGCCGACTCCGGCGTGGTGCTGACACCGGACGTCGACCAGGCGATCGACCTGACCGTGCTGACCGACCGCTGGCTCGAGCCGGACGAGGCGGTGGCAGTGGTGCGCCGGGTGCTGCCGCGCGCCCACCGGTCCGGTGAGGGGGTGCCTCCCTGGTCGGGGCCGCCGCACCCGGACGACGCGGCGGTACGGGCGGCGCTGGGGCCGTTCGGGGTGCAGGACGCCGCCGAGCGTGCGCGGCTGTCCGCCGAGGCGGACGCGTACGACCGGTGGATGATGGCGCACCCACCGGCTGCCGAGGCGTTCGGCGTCGAGGCGGACCTCGGTGTGGACGGCATCCTGGTGGTCGAGGTCAGCGAGCGGCAGGAGGTGCCGCCGCTGCTGCGCGGCCTGCCGTGGACGGCCAACGGCGTGGTGGCCTACCGCGTGCACTGGGAACCGGCCGACGTCACCGAGCTCGAGGCCGAGCGGCCGTCGCTGGAGCACCGGGTGGCCAGGGGGCGGACGTCGCCTCGCATCCAGGCGATCGCCAAGGCGCTCCACGAGGCGGTGGGCGGCGAGGTGGCCGACGAGGCCGACTTCCTGGTGGACCCCGCCGACCTCTGACGGCGGGGGTGGGTTGGCGCTTGGCGCCGCGGGTGGCCAGGGGATGCCAGGCGGGGCGGCAGCGACTAGACACAGGGGCATGGGAACCCTGGTGCGGTCGACGGTGCTCGGTCTGGCGGTCGGGGGGAGGACCTCGACGGCGTTCGCGGTGCCGGTGATGGTGGGCACGCGTGGCCGGGCCGGTGTGGGGGCCGCGCTGCTGCGGCTGCTGGCCCGTGCCGCGGTGGTCGGTGAGCTGGTGGCGGACAAGCTGCCCAGCACGCCGTCCCGCACGGACGACCCCGTGCTGTACGGGCGCACGGCGGCCGGGGCGCTCGGCGCGCTGGCCCTGTCGGTGCTGGAGCGGCGGCGGGTCGGCTCGCACCTCGTGGCGGTGGTCGCCGGGGGTGCGGGCGCGTTCGTCGGGTCGATCGCCGGGCGGGAGTGGCGGCGCTGGGCCGACGAGGAGGGCCCCGACGGCCTGCGCCCCGACTGGAAGGCCGCCGTGATGGAGGACGCGCTGGTGCTGGGCAGCGCCGCCTGCCTGGTCGGGACGTCGCGCGACCCGCGGTTCTGACGAGCCGGGCGGTGCC
>NCKG01000056.1:0-9499 GCA_002279095.1 Cellulomonas sp. 14-74-6 | reverse complement strand
GACGGCCATGAACGAGGCACTCACCACGCTCACCGCGAGCGGCGAGACCAAGGACCTGAGCACGATGGTGAAGCAGTTCCCCGTACGGGACGGTGAGAAGCCGTGGACGGCGGCCGAGGTGACGGAGGTCGCCGACGAGCTGACGGCGGAGCGCGAGCGGCTCGAGGGCGAGCTGGTGAACGCCGACGCCGAGCTCTCCGAGCTGCTGCGGCACTCCGGCGACGGGGCCGGTGACGACCAGGCCGACTACGGGTCCTCGGCGCTCGAGCGCGAGCACGAGCTGACGCTGGTGAACAACACCCGCGACCTGCTCGAGCAGACGCGACACGCCCTGGAGCGCATCGCGGCGGGGACGTACGGCGCGTGCGAGTCCTGCGGCCAGCCGATCGGCAAGGCGCGGCTGCAGGCGTTCCCGCGTGCCACGCTGTGCGTCGAGTGCAAGCAGCGCGAGGAACGGCGCTGACGCGCCCGTAGACTCCTGCGGTGCCCACGCCTGACGAGCCACGACCGATCCCCGGTACCGCCCAGCAGGCCGATGCAGACCCTTCGCGGTCTGCGGGGGCCGGGAGCGCGGCCGCTCCTGTCGGCACGGCCGTAGCACCGGCGCACCGGCGGCTGCTCGGTCTCGTCGCCGTCCTGGCCGCTCTGGTGCTTCTCGTCGACCAGCTGACCAAGGCGTGGGCGCTCCGCGCGCTGGCTGACGGCCTCCGCCGTCCGGTGCTCGACAGCCTCCTGGGGCTGCAGCTCGTGTTCAACCCCGGCGCCGCGCTGTCGATCGCGACCGGCATGACCTGGGTGCTGACGATCATCGCCGCGACCGTCGTGGTGGTCGTCGTGCGGGTGTCGCGGCGACTCGGCTCCCCCGGATGGGCGCTGGCGTTCGGCCTGCTGCTCGGCGGTGCGGTGGGCAACCTGGTCGACCGGCTGGTCCGGGCGCCCGGGCCCGCGCGTGGGCACGTCGTCGACTTCATCGCCTACGGCCACCTGTTCGTCGGCAACGTCGCCGACGTGGCCATCGTCGTGGCCGCCGTGCTGGTGGTGCTCCAGACCATGCGAGGTGTCCAGCTGGACGGGGGCAGGCCGGAGCGCGTCGCGCGGGGCGGGGCGGCCACGTCGGCGGACGACGTCCCGCAGTGAGCGAGCGACGGAGCCTGCCCGTGCCGGACGGTCTCGCCGGGGAACGGGCGGACGCCGCCGTGGCCCGGCTGCTCGGCCTGTCCCGCACGCGGGCGGCAGACCTCGTGGAGGCGGGCGCCGTCGCCCTGGACGGCCGGCCGCTCGGCAAGTCGGACCGTCTCGTCGCGGGCGGGTGGCTCGAGGTGGAGCTCCCCGACATGGCAGCGGCCAAGCCCGCTACGCCACCGGAACCGGTGCCGGGGATGGTGGTCCGGTACGACGACGACGACCTGGTGGTCGTCGACAAGCCCGTGGGGGTGGCGGCGCACCCGTCGCCGGGCTGGACCGGCCCGACGGTGGTCGGGGCGCTCGTCGCTGCGGGCTACCGAGTGTCGACGTCGGGAGCCGCCGAGCGGCAGGGTGTCGTGCACCGGCTGGACGTCGGCACCTCCGGGCTGATGGTGGTCGCCAAGAGCGAGCGCGCGTACACGGCCCTGAAGCGTGCCTTCAAGGAGCGCACGGTCCAGAAGGTCTACCACGCGCTCGCCCAGGGGCACCCCTCGCCGGCGACCGGCACGATCGACGCCCCCATCGGGCGCCACCCGTCGTCGGACTGGAAGTTCGCGGTGGTCGCCGACGGGAAGCCGTCGGTGACGCACTACGAGGTGATCGAGGCGCTGCCCGGTGCCTCGCTCACGGAGGTCCATCTCGAGACGGGCCGCACCCACCAGATCCGCGTGCACTTCGCGGCACTGCGCCATCCGTTGGTCGGGGACCTCACCTACGGCGCCGATCCGGCCCTGGCGCAGCGGCTGGGGCTGCCTCGGCAGTGGTTGCACGCCGTCCGCCTCGGCTTCGAGCACCCCGCGACGGGCAGCTGGCTCGAGGTCGTCAGCGAGTACCCGCAGGACCTCCAGCACGCCCTGGACGAGCTGCGCTCGACGTATCGCTGACCCGCCGCGGCACGCCCGACGACACACCGGGGGGCGTCGGTGGGGCGACGTAGGATCGCCCGCATGGCAGCGGCGGGTGGCTCGAAGAGCACCGACTTCGTCCACCTCCACGTGCACACCGAGTACTCGATGCTGGACGGTGCGGCACGGATCGGCGAGCTGTTCGACGAGGCGGAACGCCTGGGCCAGAAGGCCATGGCGATCACCGACCACGGCTACCTGTTCGGCGCGTTCGAGTTCTGGCAGAAGGCCAAGGCCCACGGGATCAAGCCGATCATCGGCGTCGAGGCGTACGTCACCCCGGGCACCAGCCGGTTCGACCAGACCCGGGTCCGGTGGGGTGAGGCGCACCAGGCGGCTGACGACGTGTCCGCGCGCGGGGCGTACACCCACCTGACCCTGCTGTCCCGGACCACCGGCGGCATGCACAACCTCTTCCGACTCGGGTCGGAGGCGTCCCTCGAGGGCCAGATGGGCAAGTGGCCCCGGATGGACCGCGAGCTGCTGTCGCGCTATGCCGACGGCCTGATCGCCACCTCCGGCTGCCCCTCCAGCGAGGTGCAGACCCGGCTGCGGCTGGGTCAACTCGACGAGGCGATGCGCGCTGCCGGCGAGCTGCAGGACATCTTCGGCAAGGAGTACTTCTACGTCGAGCTGATGGACCATGGCCTCGACATCGAGCGCCGGGTGATCAAGGACCTGCTGCGCATCGCGGAGGCGCTGGACGCACCGCTCGTCGCCACGAACGACCTGCACTACACGCGCGAGGAGGACGCCCACGCGCACGAGGTGCTGCTCGCGGTGCAGTCCGGCTCGACGCTCGACGAGCCGACGTCCGACCAGGGCGGCAGCCGGTTCGCCTTCGGGGGCACGGGCTACTACCTGCAGTCGGCGGAGCAGATGCGCCGCACGTGGGCCGAGCTGCCCGAGGCGTGCGACAACACTCTGCGGATCGCCGAGCAGTGCGAGGTCGAGTTCACCACCGGCGTGAACTACATGCCCCGGTTCGACACCCCGCCGGGGGAGAACGAGGACTCCTGGTTCATCAAGGAGGTGGAGCGCGGCCTGCAGCGGCGCTACCACGGCGAGGTGCCGGAGGACGTGCGCCGCCAGGCGGAGTACGAGACCGGCGTCATCACGCAGCTCGGCTTCTCCGGATACTTCCTCGTCGTCGCCGACTTCATCAACTGGTCGAAGTCGCAGGGCATCCGGGTCGGGCCCGGCCGTGGGTCCGCGGCGGGCTCGATGGCGTCCTACGCCATGGGCATCACCGAGCTCGACCCGCTCAAGCACGGGCTGATCTTCGAGCGGTTCCTCAACCCCGAGCGCATCTCCTGGCCGGACGTCGACGTGGACTTCGACGAGCGGCGGCGCGGCGAGGTGATCCGCTACGTGACGGAGAAGTACGGCGAGGACCGGGTCTCGCAGATCGTCACCTACGGCACCATCAAGGCGAAGCAGGCGCTCAAGGACTCCTCGCGCGTGCTCGGGTTCCCCTTCGCCATGGGCGACAAGCTCACCAAGGCGATGCCGCCGGCGGTCATGGGCAAGGACATCCCGCTGTCCGGCATGTACGACCCTGAGCACCCGCGCTACGCGGAGGCCGAGGAGTTCCGCCAGGTCGTCGCGGCCGACCCCGAGGCGCAGCGCGTGCTGGAGACGGCGCGAGGGCTGGAGAACCTCAAGCGGCAGTGGGGTGTGCACGCGGCCGGCGTGATCATGTCGAGCGTCCCTCTGACGGACGTCGTCCCGATCATGAAGCGCCCGCAGGACGGCGCGATCATCACGCAGTTCGACCAGCCGGCGTCCGAGGCGCTGGGCCTGATCAAGATGGACTTCCTCGGTCTGCGGAACCTGACGATCCTGGACGACGCGCTGGCGAACATCGTCGCGAACGGCAAGCCGGCGATCCTCATCGAGGACACGCCGCTCGACGACCAGCCGACGTACGACCTGCTGGCGCGCGGCGACACGCTCGGGGTGTTCCAGCTGGACGGCGGCCCGATGCGCTCCCTGCTGCGGCAGATGCGACCGGACAACTTCGAGGACATCTCCGCCGTCATCGCCCTGTACCGGCCCGGTCCGATGGGCATGAACTCGCACATCAACTACGCGCTGCGCAAGAACAAGCTGCAGAACGTCGAGCCGATCCACCCCGAGCTCGAGGAGCCGCTGCAGGAGGTCGTGGGGATCACCCACGGGCTGATCGTCTACCAGGAGCAGGTGCAGCGCGCCGCACAGAAGCTGGCCGGCTACACGCTGGGCCAGGCCGACCTGCTCCGCCGCGCGATGGGCAAGAAGAAGAAGGAGATCCTCGAGAAGGAGTTCATCCCGTTCCAGGCGGGGTGCCGCGCGAACGGCTACTCCGACGCGGCGATCCAGGCGGTGTGGGACACCCTGGTCCCGTTCGCCGGCTACGCGTTCAACAAGGCGCACTCCGCGGCGTACGGCGTCGTCTCGTACTGGACGGCGTTCCTCAAGGCGAACTACCCGACCGAGTACATGGCCGCGCTGCTGACGAGCGTGCGCGACGACAAGGACAAGTCCGCGCTGTACCTGGGCGAGTGCCGGCACATGGGCATCACGGTGCTGCCCCCGGACGTCAACTCCTCCTCCGCCCTGTTCACGGCCGTCGGCGACGACATCCGGTTCGGTCTGACGGCCGTGCGCAACGTCGGGGCCAACGTGGTGGACGCGATCGTCACGGCCCGCGAGGAGAAGGGCGCGTTCACCTCCTTCACCGACTTCCTGGACAAGGTGCCGGCCGTGGTGTGCAACAAGCGCACCATCGAGTCGCTGATCAAGGCGGGCGCGTTCGACTCGCTGGGCCACACCCGACGCGGGCTGCTGCTGGTGCACGAGCAGGCTGTCGACTCGGTGATCGGCGTCAAGCGCAAGGAGGCCGAGGGCCAGTTCGACCTGTTCGCCGATCTGATGGGCGGCGGCGCGGACAGCGGTCCCGGGTTCGCGGTCACCGTGCCGGACGTCCCGGACTGGGACAAGCGGCAGCGGCTGCAGTTCGAGCGCGAGATGTTGGGCCTGTACGTGTCCGACCACCCGTTGTCCGGGCTGGAGCACGTGCTCACGACGGCGGCGGACGTGTCGATCGCCACGCTGCTCGCCGACGAGGCGCGGCCGGACGGGTCGATGGTGGTGGTGGCCGGCCTGGTCACGTCGCTGCAGCGGAAGATGTCCAAGCAGGGGAACCCGTGGGCCGTCATCACGCTGGAGGACATGGAGGGCTCGATCGAGGTCCTCTTCTTCGGCGAGACGTACCTGGCGTACTCCACCGTGCTGGCCGAGGACGCCGTGCTCGTCGTGCGCGGCCGGGTGCGACGCCGGGACGAGCAGCTGCAGCTGCAGGCGAACGAGGTGACCCTGCCGGACATCTCGCAGGGCACGGACGCTCCGCTGCTCGTCTCGCTTCCGGTGGCGCGGTGCACACCGCCGGTGGTCGAGCGGCTGCGGGAGGTGCTCGGCACGCATCCCGGTGTCACCGAGGTGCGGCTGCGGCTGACGAGCCCGGGCCGCGCGACGGTGATGCGGCTCGGCGACGGCCTGCGTGTGGAGCGCACCCCGGCCCTCTTCGGCGACCTGAAGGCGCTGCTGGGACCGAGCTGCCTTGCCTCCTGAGGGGGAGCGTCGCGTGCGGGCTCGGACGCCCCGGACCGCCCTCGGAGGCCCCGCCTAGACTGCGCCCCGTGATCTCCCGCATCGACCTTCGCGGCCGTTCCCTGTCCCGACGTGAGCTGATCGACGCGCTTCCTCGGGCGGAGCTGGACGTCGAGCACGCCGCCGCCGTGGTGCTCCCCGTGCTGGAGGCGGTGCGGACCCGCGGTGCGGTCGCGCTCCGCGAGCTGGGGGAGCGGTTCGACGGTGTGCGCCCCGAGCACCTGCGGGTGCCGGCGGACGTCCTGGCGGGAGCGGTCGAGGCGCTCGCCCCGGAGATCCGCGCCGCCCTTGAGGAGACGATCCGTCGCGTCCGCCAGGTGCACGCCGCGCAGCGGCCCGCGCCGTTGGTCACGGAGCTCGCGCCCGGCGCCCAGGTGCGGCAGCGCTGGATCCCGGTGCGGCGGGTCGGGCTGTACGTCCCCGGCGGCCTCGCCGTGTACCCGTCGTCGGTGGTGATGAACGTCGTCGCGGCGCAGGAGGCCGGGGTCGGGTCGCTGGCCGTCGCCTCGCCCCCGCAGAAGGACCGTGGCGGCCTCCCGGACCCTGTGGTGCTGGGCACGTGCGCGCTGCTCGGGGTGGACGAGGTGTACGCCGTCGGTGGGGCCCAGGCGGTTGCGATGTTCGCCTACGGCGCGGTCGGCGAGGACGACCGCGACGGTGCGGTGCTGTGCGAGTCCGTCGACGTGATCACGGGACCGGGCAACGTCTACGTCGCGGCCGCCAAGCGCCTGGTCCGCGGGCGTGTGGGCATCGACGCGGAGGCGGGACCCACCGAGATCGCGATCCTCGCGGACGAGTCCGCCGATCCCCGCCATGTCGCGGCGGACCTGATCTCGCAGGCGGAGCACGACCCGCTGGCGGCCGCGGTGCTCGTCACCCCGTCGCCGGCGCTCGCGGACGCCGTGGACGCCGCGCTGGCCCAGCTGGTGCAGGCGACGGCGAACGCGGAGCGCGTGCGGACGGCCCTGGCGGGCACGCAGTCCGCGATCGTCCTGGTGGACGACGTCCGCACGGGGCTCGAGGTGGTCAACGCGTACGGTGCCGAGCACCTGGAGATCCAGACGCAGGACGCGGCCGCGCTCGCCGAGCAGGTGACGAGCGCCGGTGCGATCTTCGTCGGCCCGTACTCGCCGGTGTCGCTCGGGGACTACATGGCCGGGTCGAACCACGTGCTGCCGACCGGGGGCTCGTCGCACTTCACCAGCGGGCTCGGGGTCCACTCGTTCGTCCGCCCGGTGCAGGTCGTCGAGTACGACGCGGGGGCGCTCGCCGCCGTGGCGGACCGCGTGGTCGCACTCGCCGACGCGGAGCGGCTGCCGGCGCACGGCGAGGCGGTGCGGGTCCGCCTCTGACGGGCGTCGAGGCGTGGCGGTGGGGCCGACGAGGTCATGCGCCCGCCCGGACGGCGGACCGCTGCGAGGCTCGTTCGAGGCGCTCCCTAGACTCGTCCGGTGACCGCCGACCAGCCGCGTGCCGCCCTGCCCCTGCGACCCGAGCTGGCAGGTCTGCACCCCTACGGGGCTCCCCAGCTGGACGTCCCCGTCCGGCTGAACGTCAACGAGAACCCGTACCCTCCCTCGCCCGCCGTGGTCGACGACATCGCCGCCGCGGTGCGGACCGCTGCCGCCACGCTCAACCGGTACCCCGACCGGGACTTCGCCGACCTCCGGGCGGACCTGGCGGCCTACCTGCTCGCGGAGTCGGGGGTGCGGCTCGACCCGTCCGCGATCTGGGCGGCCAACGGGTCCAACGAGGTGATGCTGCACCTGCTGCAGGCCTTCGGTGGTCCCGGGCGGACGGCGGTGTCCTTCGCCCCGACGTACTCCATGTACCCGGAGTACGCCCGTGACACGTCGACCCGGTGGGTCACCGGCCGCCGCGCGGAGGACTTCAGCCTCGACCCGGCGCACGCGCACGACGTGATCGCCGAGGAGCGGCCGAGCGTCGTGCTCCTCGCCAGCCCCAACAACCCCACGGGCACCGCGCTGCCTCTCGGCACCGTCGAGGCCGTCCTGGCGGCGGCCGACGAGCTGCCCGACGGCTGCGTCGTCGTCGTCGACGAGGCGTACGGCGAGTTCCGCCGCCGCGGCACACCGTCGGCGCTCGAGCTGCTCGTCGACCACCCCAACCTCGCCGTGAGCCGCACGATGTCGAAGGCCTTCGGCCTCGCCGGCGGGCGGGTCGGGTACCTCGCTGCCGCTGCTGAGCTGGTCGACGCGCTGCGCGTGGTGCGGCTGCCGTACCACCTGTCGGCGGTGACGCAGGCGGTCGCGCGCGCCGCGCTGGCCCACTCCGAGGAGCTGATGGCCCAGGTCGGGGCGCTGCGGGACGAGCGGGACGACCTCGTGGTGTGGCTGCGGTCGAAGGGCCTCACCGTGGCGGACTCGGACGCCAACTTCGTGCTGTTCGGCGTCCTCGACGACCCGCACGCCGTCTGGCAGGGTCTGCTCGACCGTGGCGTGCTGATCCGTGAGGTCGGCCCGGCCGGATGGCTGCGGGTGTCGGTCGGCACCCCGCAGGAGACCGCGGCCTTCAAGGCCGCCCTGGTGGAGGTGGCGGGACTGTGAGCGGTCGCACGGCGCGGGTGGAGCGCTCGACGAGCGAGTCGAGCGTGGTGGTCGAGCTGGACCTCGACGGGTCGGGACGGACGACGATCGACACCGGCGTGCCGTTCTACGACCACATGCTCACGGCGTTCGGCAAGCACGCGCTGCTCGACCTGACGGTCCAGTCGCGGGGCGACACCCAGATCGACGCGCACCACACGGTCGAGGACACGGCGATCGTGCTCGGCGAGGCGCTGCGCGAGGCGCTGGGTGACAAGCGCGGGATCGCCCGGTTCGGGGACGCCACGGTGCCCCTCGACGAGGCGCTCGCCCAGGCGGTGGTCGACGTGTCCGGCCGCCCGTACTTCGTGCACTCCGGCGAGCCGGCCGGGCAGCAGTACCACCTGATCGGGGGCCACTTCACCGGCTCGCTGACGGCGCACGTGCTCGAGTCGATCGCGCACCACGCCGCGATGACCGTCCACGTGCGCGTGCTGGCCGGCCGGGACCCGCACCACATCGTCGAGGCGCAGTTCAAGGCTCTGGCACGGGCGCTGCGCGCGGCCGTGGCGCTCGACCCGCGGGTCGAGGGCGTACCGTCCACCAAGGGCGCCCTGTGAGCGGCGTCGGACCGGTTCCGTCGGGGCCTGACGACGACCCGTTCTCGGGTCTGGAGATCCCGGACGACCTCTCGGAGCTGGACGACGAGGTCCCGTCCGTCGCGCTCGTCGTGACGCCGGTGGCGGACCCCGCGCCGCTCGCCGCCACCTGCGCGCTGGCCAAGGTCGAGGTCGACGCCGTCCCGTCGGAGGTCGGCGCGATCGCCGTGCTGCGGGACCCGGGCGCCGGCGAGCAGGCGGCCGGGGCGATCTCCGAGCTGCTGCGCGCCGTGCCGGTCGTCCTGCTGGAGCGCCGTGAGGAGCAGGTGTCCGCCACCCACTGGGTCGGCGGCGAACGCACGCGGGACCTCCCGCCCGGCCTGGTGCTGTCCGACGCGCCCGAGCTCCTCGAGAGCCTGCTCCTCGGGGTCTTGCGAGCGGCCGACGTACCGGGCACGGTGACCAGCGTCGGCATGTCCCGGTGGAAGGCCCTGCGCACCCTCGCAGGGCGGCGCTCGCGGGACTGACACCACCTCGCGCACCGCGTACCGCGCCGGGCCCAGGCGCGGGCGCCGCGGAGACGGCACGCGATGCGCAGGTACCCTGACGGCGT
>NCKG01000355.1:0-1407 GCA_002279095.1 Cellulomonas sp. 14-74-6 | reverse complement strand
GTCGACCAGCTGCCCGGGGGCGCGACGGCGACGCTCGAGGCCGTCCTGATGGTGGCCGACGAGCCGGTGCCGGCCGTCCGCCTCGCCACCGTGCTCGCCCTGCCGGTCGACCAGGTCGAGCGGCTGCTGCACGAGCTCGCCGACGAGTACGCCGGGCGGGACGGGGGCCGGCCGCGCGGGTTCGAGCTGCGCTCGGCGGCGGGCGGCTGGCGCATCTACTCGGCGCCCGCGTACGCCGACGTGGTGGGTCGGTTCGTGCTGGACGGGCAGTCCGCGCGGCTGACCCAGGCGGCGCTCGAGACCCTCGCGGTCATCGCGTACCGCCAACCGGTCACCCGCGGGCAGGTGTCGGCGGTGCGCGGCGTGAACGTCGACAGCGTGGTGCGCACCCTCACGGCGCGCGGTCTCGTCGCCGAGGTGGGCACGGACCCGTCGAGCGGTGCGCTGCTGTACGCGACCACGGGATACTTCCTGGAGCGGATGGGCCTGTCGAGCCTCGACGAGCTGCCCCCGCTGGCGCCCTACCTGCCGGACATCGACGCGCTGGAGGGCCTCGACGGCAACGGAGGAGCGGCATGAGCGACAACGGGACGACCGGAGGTGGTCGTGCACGGCGGTCGCCCCAGCCGGGACGCCGGGGCGGATCGGGCGGCAGCGGCGGTGCCGGCGGTGGCGCAGCTCGCGGTCGGGGCGGTGCGCCGCGAGGGGCAGCGCCAGGTGAGCGGCGGGGAGCATCCGCGGCCGGTCGACGCAGCGCGCCCGGCAGGGGCGGCGCCCGGCGCCCGGCGGCACCCGCCGTGCCCGAGCGGGACGTGCACGACCCCGAGGGCATCCGGCTGCAGAAGGTGCTCGCGGGCGCGGGCCTCGGCTCCCGGCGCGCGTGCGAGGAGCTGATCGCCGACGGACGGGTCAGCGTGGACGGTGTCGTCGTGCGCGAGCTCGGCGTGCGGATCGACCCGACGAAGGCTGTCGTGCACGTCGACGGCGAGCGCCTGCAGCTCGACGCGACCCTGGTCACCATCGCGCTGAACAAGCCGCGCGGCGTCGTCTCCACGATGCACGACCCGCAGGGCCGTCCGTCGCTGTCCGAGCTGGTCGCCGACCGCCCCGAGCGGCTGTTCCACGTCGGCCGGCTCGACGCCGACAGCGAGGGCCTCATCCTGCTGACCAACGACGGCGAGCTCGCCCAGCGGCTGGCCCACCCGTCCTACGAGGTGGCCAAGACGTACGTCGCCGAGGTCGAGGGCGAGGTGCGGCCGTCGCTCGGCGGTGTGCTGCTGCGCGGGGTCGAGCTCGAGGACGGGCCCGTGCAGGTGGACCGGTTCCAGATCCTGCAGACGACCTCGCGTGCGAGCCTGGTCGAGGTCGAGCTGCACGAGGGTCGCAACCGCGTCGTGCGCCGGATGC
>NCKG01000055.1:0-9647 GCA_002279095.1 Cellulomonas sp. 14-74-6 | reverse complement strand
TCGATGTCGATGACCTTGACGAAGACCTCTTCGCCCACCGAGACGACCTGCTCGGCCAGCTCGACATGCTTGCTGGACAGCTCGGAGATGTGCACGAGGCCCTCGATGCCGTCCGCGACACGCACGAACGCGCCGAACGGAACGAGCTTGGTGACCTTGCCCGGGGTGACCTGGCCGATGGCGTGGGTGCGGGCGAAGACCTGCCACGGGTCCTCCTGCGTCGCCTTCAGCGACAGGGAGACGCGCTCGCGGTCGAGGTCGACCTCGAGGATCTCGACGGTGACCTCCTGGCCCACCTCGACGACCTCGGAGGCGTGCTCGATGTGCTTCCAGGAGAGCTCGGAGACGTGCACGAGGCCGTCCACACCGCCGAGGTCGACGAACGCACCGAAGTTCACGATCGACGACACGACGCCCTTGCGGACCTGACCCTTGTGCAGGTTGTTGAGGAACGTGGTGCGCGACTCGGACTGCGTCTGCTCGAGCAGGGCGCGGCGCGAGAGGACCACGTTGTTGCGGTTCTTGTCGAGCTCGAGGATCTTGGCCTCGAGCTCCTGACCGAGGTACGGCGTGAGGTCGCGGACGCGGCGCAGCTCGATGAGCGAGGCCGGCAGGAAGCCGCGGAGGCCGATGTCGACGATGAGTCCACCCTTGACGACCTCGATGACCTGACCGGTGACGACGCCGTCGTTCTCCTTGATCTTCTCCACGTCGCCCCAGGCGCGCTCGTACTGGGCGCGCTTCTTGGACAGGATCAGACGGCCTTCCTTGTCCTCCTTCTGGAGGACGAGGGCCTCGACCTGGTCGCCGACGGAGACGACCTCGTTGGGGTCGACGTCGTGCTTGATGCTCAGCTCGCGCGAGGGGATGACGCCCTCGGTCTTGTAGCCGACGTCGAGGAGGACCTCGTCGCGGTCGATCTTGACGATCGTGCCCTCGATGATGTCGCCGTCGTTGAAGAACTTCAGGGTCTTCTCGACCGCAGCCAGGAAGTCCTCGGCAGATCCGATGTCGTTGATCGCGACCTGCTTGGTGGCCGGAGCGGCCGTTGCGGTAGTCATGTAGTGGGTTGTCCTTGTTGATGGATACTCGGGCTGCGGCGCGCGCTCTCAGCAGAGCACAGGATCGCGCCGCGGCGAAGTGGATGTGTTGTTCGTCACGCACGCGGGAGGAAGCCCCCACGGGTGACACCTCATGCTATCAGGTCGCTGAGCGCTCCGGTGATCGCGTTTCCCCGCGGCCCGCCGGGCGTCCGCCCCGTCTGCACACGGAGTGCAACACCGCCTCCCGCAGCGGTGTTCCCGGGGATCCGCGTCCGCGCCCACCCCCGCCTGAGGCGGCGGGGCTGGCAGACTGTGGACATGACCGACGCCGCGCCGAAGCTCCTCCTTCTGGACACCGCCAGCCTCTACTTCCGCGCGTTCTACGGCGTGCCGGACGCGGTCAAGGCGCCGGACGGCACCTCGGTGAACGCGGCAAGGGGCCTGCTCGACATGATCGCGAGGCTCGTGACGGCCTACCGCCCCACGCACCTCGTCGCGTGCTGGGACGACGACTGGCGCCCGCAGTGGCGGGTCGACCTCATCCCCAGCTACAAGGCGCACCGTGTCGTCGAGGTCGTCCCCGGCGGCGCCGACATCGAGGAGGTTCCGGATCCGCTCGAGGCGCAGATCCCGATCATCCGCGAGGCCCTCGCGGCCCTGCGCATCCCGGTCATCGGTGTCGCGGAGCACGAGGCCGACGACGTGATCGGCACGCTCGCCACGGTGGCGGACATGCCCGTCGACATCATCACCGGGGACCGAGATCTGTTCCAGCTCGTGGACGACGCCCGCGGCGTCAGGGTGATCTACACGGGTCGTGGCATGAGCAATCTCGAGGACCTCACGGAGGAGGCTGTGGTGCGCAAGTACGGCGTGCTCCCGAGCCAGTACGCCGACTTCGCCACGATGCGCGGAGACGCCTCCGACGGGCTCCCCGGCGTGGCGGGGGTCGGCGAGAAGACCGCCGCGAACCTCCTCGCCGTGCACGGCGACCTCACTGCGATCCGCGCGGCCGCGGAGGGCGCCGAGGGAATGTCGGCAGGCGTGGCGAAGAAGATCCTCGCCGCCTCCGACTATCTCGACGTCGCCCCCACCGTGGTGCGCGTCGCGACCGCGCTGCCGATCGCCGTGCCGACCGAACCGCTGCGGCCGCTCGACGCCGCCGAGACCGCCGCCGCGGTCGGGGTCGCGGAGCGCTGGAACCTCGGCACGTCGATGGCGCGCGCGCTGGAGGCGCTCAGCCGCACGGCCTGACCACCGCACGGCGCGCCCGCACGTCCCTGGTGCACCTGCAGGACCATGGCACGGATGCACGACCGGATCGCCGGATCCCTCGTGCATCCGTGCCCGGATCCTGCATCCGTGCCAGACGGCGAAGCGCCCCGACCTCAGCCGGCCCAGCGCAGCAGCCGGTCGAGACCCCAGGTCGTCACGATCCGCTCCGCGGGGACTCCGGCGCGCTCGGCGCGCTGGGCGCCGTGGTCCAGCAGCGACAGCTGGCCCGGCGCGTGCGCGTCGGAGTCGATCGAGAACAGGCAGCCGATCTCGAGCGCGAGGGCCAGGAGACCGTCGGGCGGATCCTGCCGCTCCGGACGGGAGTTGATCTCCACCGCCACGCCGTGCTCCGCGCACGCCTCGAAGACCGCCCGCGCGTCGAAGCGGGAGGGCGGCCTCGTGCCCCGCTCCCCCTGCACGAGCCGTCCCGTGACATGCCCGAGCACGCTCACGCGCGGGTTCGAGACCGCGGCGACCATGCGCCGCGTCATCGGGCCCGGCTCCATGGCCAGCTTGGAATGCACGGACGCGACCACGACGTCCAGCGCGCCGAGCAGCCGGTCATCCTGGTCGAGGCGCCCGTCGTCGAGGATGTCGACCTCGATCCCGGTGAGCATCGTGAGCCCGCCGCCGCTGAGCGCGCGCACCTGCGGCAGCTGCGTGCGCAGCCGCTCCGCCGTGAGGCCGCGCGCCACGCGCAGTCGCGGCGAGTGGTCGGTGATCGCGAGGTACTCGTGGCCCAGGGCGCGGGCGGCATCCGCCATCGCCTCGATCGGGGTCGTCCCGTCCGACCATTCGGTGTGCGCGTGCAGATCGCCGCGCAACCGCGGGCGCAGCTCCGAGGCGATCTCCGGCTCGACCTCGCCGCGCAGCTCGACGAGATAGGACGGCGTCTCCCCTTCGAGCGCCTGCCGGATGACCTCGAACGTCGAGGATCCGATCCCCTTCGCCTGCTGGATCCGGTTCAGATCCGACTTCGCCTCCTCGGGGAGCTCCGCATAGGTCGCCGCCGCGGCACGGAACGCCTTGGCGCGGTACCGCGACGCCCGCTCGCGCTCGAGCAGCCGGGCGATCTCGAGCAGCGCCTCCTGCGGATCCATACCGGTCCCCTCCGCACCGCTCAGACGGCGGCGAGCTCCTTGGACGCCGCGACCCATGCGTCCAGCTTCGCCAGCGCGCGTCCGTCGTCGACCGCGGCCTCGGCGATCGCCAGGGCCGCGCGCAGCCGCTCCACGATCGGCACCTGCGCCTGGGCGGGGTCGTGCGAGAGCTCGTAGGCGACGATGCCGGCCGCGGCGTACTGCGCGATCATCAGACCGGAGTCGACCCCCACCTCGTCCGCGAGGAACGGCGGCAGACCGTGGTTGCGGGCGGGATCCAGGGCGCGATCGGTGCGGCGCTCGGCGACCGAGGCCACGTCGGCGACCGAGATCGCGAGGAAGTCCAGCACGGCGGCCACGGGGGCGCCGTGGAAGTTGCCGTTCGACTCGATGCGGCCGTCGCTCGTCACGACGGGGTTGTCCACGACGCTCGCGAGCTCGCGCTCCGCGATCGTGGTCGCATACGAGGCGGTGTCGCGGGCCGTCCCCGCGGCGGCGTCCTACGAGCCGGATCCCCACGGCCCGGATGCGGCTCGCCTCGCGCTCGCCGGCCGGTACGGCGGCGTGCCGGACGACTACTACCTCACGGCGAGCACCTCGGAGGCGTACGCCTGGCTGCTCCAGCTGCTCTGCGACCCCGGCGACGCGGTGGCCGTCCCGGCCCCGGGCTACCCGCTCGTCGAACCGCTCGCGCGCCTGGCCGGGGTGCGGACGGTGCCGTACGCCGTCCACTACCTGCACCCGTACGGCTGGTCGGTGGACACGGGGCAGGTCGCTGACCTGGCGGCCCGGCCGGACGTGCGGGCGGTGGTGGCGGTGAGCCCCGGGAACCCGACCGGCGCCTACCTGCGCGCTGAGGAGCGGGCCCTGATGGAGGCGGCGTGCCGTGCCGGCGGCGCGGCTCTGGTGCTGGACGAGGTGTTCGCGCCCTTCCGGCTGGACGCCTCGCCCTGCGACACGGCGTCGCCGGACCCGGACCGCCTCTGCACGACCTTCACGCTGGACGGCCTGTCCAAGCTCGTCTGCGCCCCTCAGCTCAAGCTGAGCTGGTTGCGCGTCGAGGGCGCTGCCGGCGAGCTGCCCGCCATGCATCGCGCCCTCGAGACCGTGGCCGACACCTACCTGTCGGTCTCGTCCCCGGTCGCGCTCGCCCTGCCGGAGATCCTCGATCGGGCGGATGCGTCCGTCACGGCCACGCGGACGCGGCTCGCCGCGAACCTCGCCGTGGCGCACGCGCTGCTCGACGAGGACGGCTTCCGGGTCCGCCGGTGCGGAGGCGGCTGGACCGTGCTGATCGACGTGCCGCGGTACCTGCCCGACGACCAGCTGGTGCTCGCCCTCCTGGCAGAGGCGCACCTGGCGGTCCACCCGGGGTACTTCTACGACCTGCCGACCCCCGGGACGCTGGCCCTGAGCCTGCTTCCGGAACCCGCCAGGTTCGAGGCGGGCTGCCGACGGCTGCGGGCGGCGGTGCAGGCGCTGGCCTGACGCGTCGGCGGCCGTGGACCGCGGAGGCGGCTCGCGGCGGGAGAGCCGGACCTCGCGGTGCCGGCCGTGTGCTGCGGGGCGTCGCGCTGCGCACGGGCGGGCTGCAGGACACCATGGCGCCATGATCGAGCGTGAGTTCGACGTCGTGGTGCTGGGTGGCGGGGCGGTCGGGGAGAACGCGGCCGACAGGGCGTCCCGCACCGGTCTGTCGGTGGCTCTCGTGGAGGAGGCCCTGGTCGGCGGGGAGTGCTCCTACTGGGCCTGCATGCCGTCCAAGGCCCTGCTGCGACCGGGCGACGTGGTGCAGCAGGCACGTGAGGCCCGGGGCGTCGGCGACCCGGGCCCGCTGGACGTCCACGAGGTGCTGGCCCGGCGCGACGAGATCACCCATCACTGGGACGACACCGGTCAGGTCCAGTGGGCGGAGGGCGCCGGCCTCACGGTGCTCCGAGGCCACGCCCGGTTCACCGGCCCCCGAACCCTGCGTCTCGAGCAGGTCGACGGAGACGTCGACCTCCGAGCCCGCTGCGCCGTCGTGGTGGCGACCGGCTCCACCGCCGTCGTGCCGCCGGTGCCGGGGCTCGCGGACGTGCGTCCGTGGACCAGCCGGGAGGCCACGTCGGCGCACGAGGTGCCGGAGCGGCTGGCCGTCATCGGCGGTGGGGTGGTCGCCGTCGAGATGGCGACGGCCTACGCCGACCTCGGGTCGGCCGTGACCGTCCTGGTCCGCGGCGACCGCCTGCTCGAGCGGGCGGAGCCGTTCGCCGGGAAGGCCGTCGCCAGGGCGCTCACGCAACGCGGCGTCCGCGTGGTGCTCGGTGCCGAGGTGGTGTCCGCACGCCGCGAGCCCGGCGGCGTCCAGCTCGTGGTGCAGCACCACCAGCACGAGGGTGCCCGGACGCGCGACGGTTCGGCTGGCACACGCCCGGAGGACCTGGTGGTCGACGAGGTGCTCGCGGCGACGGGCCGCCGACCGAGCACCGGCGACCTGGGCCTGGAGACGATCGGGCTGGAGCCGGGTCGTGCCGTCACGGTGGACGATGCGCTGCAGGCCCTCGGCGTGGAGGGCGGCTGGCTGTTCGCCGTCGGCGACGTCACGGGCCGGACGGGCACCACCCACCAGGGCAAGTACGACGCCCGGGTGTGCGGGGACGTCATCGCCGCGCGGTTCGACCCTCGACCGGATGCGGACGTCTCGGCGGAGCAGGGAGCGGGATCGGTGCCGCGGGGGCTGAGCCGCTCCGGCGAGCAGGACGCGCGGCCGTGGAGCCGCTACCGGGCGTCGGCGGATGCGGCCGCCGTTCCGCAGGTCGTCTTCTCCCGACCCCAGGTCGCGTGGGTCGGCATGACGGAGGCCGAGGCGAGACGTGCCGGCCTCGACGTGGTCGTCCACGGGTACGACCTGCAGAACGTGGCCGGTGCGACGGTCACGTCCCCGGACTACTCCGGACGGGCGCAGATCGTCGTGGACACCTCACGCGAGGTGATCGTCGGAGCGACCTTCGTCGGCCCCGACGTCGGCGAGATGCTGCATGCCGCCACGATCGCCGTCGTGGGCGAGGTGCCGCTCGATCGGCTGTGGCACGCGGTGCCGTCCTACCCGACGGTCAGCGAGGTGTGGCTCCGGCTGCTCGAGACGGCCGGCCTGTAGGGCTGCCGGCCGTCCCGAGCACGTGTCGCCGGATCAGCCCAGGCTGCCGTCCGACGTCAGCACCAGGCCGATCGTCGCGTCGCCCTTGCGGATCGCCTGGCCGATCGCCCCGAAGTCGTACGACTTGAAGTCGGAGATCTTCAGCCCGTACGTATGCTCGAGACCGATCTGGCAGAACGGCCGCTGCGGGCACTCCGCCGGGCCGGCGAGCACCACGCCGCCGCACGCCGACGCGAGATCGCTCAGCGTGCTGACCTTGTGCTTGTCGGCGAAGGCCTGGGTGACGGCGAAGCCGTTCTGGTCCTGCGCCTTGGACGCCGTGCCGATCGTCAGACCCGCCTTGGCGGCCAGCGGCGTCAGGGCCGCCACGGTCTTGTCCACGTCGGAGGAGGCGACGGGCGCCGCGTTCGCGCCGTTGGCCTGGGAGTTCAGATAGGTCGCCAGCGAGGCGGCGTACTCGGGGACGGCCGTGAGCTGGCCGGACTCGAGGGCCGGGAGGTAGGTCTCCCGGGAGCCGATGGTCCGGGTGCTCGCCTGGTAGCCGGCGCTCCGGAGCACCTCGGCGTAGATCTCCGCGAGGGTGGCGCTCTCCGAGAAGCCCGCGGCTCCGACCACCACGGCGGCACCCCCGCCTGACTGGTCGGTCGCGGCGAGCCCCTGCTTCTGCACGAACTCCTTGGCCACGTCGGACGAGGTCCTCCGGTCGACGTCGACGGACTTGTTCAGCGACACGAGCGTCGGCGTGTCCAGCTTCGCGGAGACGGAGTCGAGCAGGGTCACCAGGCTCGGGTGGTCCGTCGCCGCCTTGGTGTTGACGGCGGGCAGCACGTTGTCGGCGTTCTGCAGGCCCTTGTCGTCCGTCAGCAGGACGAGCTTGTCGCCGGCGACGGGCGCACAAGCGGCTGCCGTGCCGGAGGCGGCGGTGGCCGGCGCCTGTGTCGTGCCGCCGCCGGAGCCCGGGGCGCCGCAGGCGCTCAGGGCGAGCACGGCGACAGCCGCACTCGTGAGCAGGGTGGTGCGTCTGGCGGGCATTGATGTGCTCCTCGCAGATCGGGGTTCGGACGACTCAGACATCGCGGACGGGGTCGTTCGACCCGGTCCGGACGACATGGGCAACTTGTGTGCTGGGCGGCGTATGCCCGGACTCGCTCTCGACCGGCGCCGAGCGGGCCAGCGCTCGGATGCCGGCGGGTGTCACCGCGCGTTGCAGCAGGGCCAGCAGACCCTCGGCCACCAGCGACAGCGCCGCGACCAGCACGGCGCCGGCGACGACCTGCCCGTACCGCTGCACGCCGAAGCCGGTGACCACGATGGTGCCCAGGCTGCGGCCGCCGACGAGGGCCGCGAGCGGCACGGTGGCCACCACCTGGACCACCGCGGTGCGCAGCCCGGCAGCGAGCTGCGGGACGGCGAGCGGCACCTCGACGGTCCACAGCCGCCGTGCGCCGGACATCCCCATCCCGCGCGCGGCGTCCCGGACGTCGGCGTCCACGCCGCCGAGCCCGGTGACGGCACCGGACAGCAGCGGCGGCACGGCGAACACCGCAACTGCCAGGGCGGTCGCCGCGTTGCCGAACAGGCCGGTGGCGCCGAACAGCGTCAGCATCGCCAGGGTCGGGAGGGCCCGGGACGTGTTCGACACGACCACCCCGACGGTCGCCCCCCGCCCGCGGTGGCCGAGGTACAGGCCGGTCGGCACCGCGACGATGGCTCCGAGCAGCACGGCCAGGCCGGTGACCAGCAGGTGCTGCCGCATCAGCGCCAGCACGCCGGACGGACCGGTCCAGTTCAAGGGGTCGTTGAGCCACCGCAGCGCCTCGAGCAGCACGCTCATGCCGGCTGCACCCCCCGGACCGCCCACGGGGTGAGCAGCCGCCCGATGCCGGCGAGCAGCAGGTCGACCACGAGCGCCAGCAGCAGGCACAGCAGCGTGGCCGTCATGATCTCGGCGTGGTAGTTGCTGCGGAAGCCGCGGAACAGCAGCTGGCCGAGGCCGCCGAAGCCGACCACCACCCCGACGGTGGTCAGCGCGACGGTGGTGACGGTGGCCAGCCTGATCCCGGCCACGATGCTGGGCAGCGCCTGCGGCAGCTCCACCTGCGTCAGCATCCGGAGCCGCCCGTACCCCATGCCGCGCGCGGCGTCGACCATCGCCGGATCCACGCCACGGAGGCCGACCAGCACGTTCCGCACGATCACCAGCAGCGCGTAGGACACCAGGCCGATCAGGACCGTGACGCGGCCGATCCCGGTCCACGGCGCCAGCACGGCGAACAGCGCGAGGGAGGGGATCGTGTACAGCACCCCGGTGACGCCGAGGACCGGACCGGCGAGCCGCGGTCGCAGGTGGGCGAGCGCGCCGAGCGGGAGTGCGATCACCAGCGCGATGGCGACCGCCTGCAGGGTCAGCGTCACGTGCTGCCCCGTCGCGGCCAGGACGTCGCCGCTGTTGCGCTGCAGGTACGTCCAGGACAGCCACGGGTTTGGCGCGGCGTCCGAGGCCAGGGCGGGCACGAGCGAGGGGACCAGCTCGGGGACGAGCAGGAGCATGCGCCGAACCTAGCCAGGGCCACCGACATGCGCAGCCGCTGCGGCTGTCGGGGGCCTCCGCTAGCGTCCGAACCCATGACCAGCACACCGGCGATCCGGTTCGAGCACGTGCACAAGGAGTACGGCGGTGAGGTCGCGGTCGACGACCTGACGCTCGAGGTGCGTGAGCACGAGCTGCTGGTGCTGGTCGGGCCCTCCGGCTGCGGCAAGTCGACCACGCTGCGGATGGCCAACCGTCTGGTGGAGCCCACGTCCGGTCGCATCGAGCTGGCGGGGGAGGACGTGACGCACGTGGACCCGGTGCAGCTGCGCCGGCGCATCGGGTACGTGATCCAGGGCGTCGGGCTGTTCCCGCACCGGACCGTGGCGCAGAACGTCGCCACCGTGCCCGCGCTGCTCGGCTGGGACCGTCGTCGTACGCAGGACCGGGCCGAGCAGCTGCTGGCCCTGGTGGGGTTGGACCCTGCCCGGTACGCCCGCCGCTACCCCCACGAGCTCTCCGGCGGGGAACGGCAGCGCGTCGGCGTCGCCCGCGCTCTC
>NCKG01000354.1:0-1423 GCA_002279095.1 Cellulomonas sp. 14-74-6 | reverse complement strand
TCTCCACCGCGGAGCAGGTGACCAACGTGTCCGGCCGCGGGGTCGGCATGGACGTGGTGCGCACCAAGATCGAGTCGGTGGGCGGGTCGGTGGACGTCGAGTCCAAGCCCGGCATCGGCACCACGTGGCGGCTGCGCATCCCGCTGACCCTGGCGATCATGCCGGCGCTGACCGTCGAGTGCGGTGAGGAGCGGTTCGCCGTCCCGCAGGTGAACCTGCTGGAGCTGGTCGCGGTGGACGACCGCAACGCGACCTCGATCGAGTACGTGCACTCCGCCCCGGTGTACCGGCTGCGCGGCGACCTGCTGCCGCTGGTGTCCCTGGCGCACGTGCTGGACGGCACGACCCAGGCCGACGGGTCCGCGCCGGTGCTCAGCGTGGCGTCGGGCAGCTCCGCGGTGATCGCCGTGGTCGCCTCGGACGACGTGCGGTTCGGCCTGGTGGTCGACCGCGTGCTGGACACCGAGGAGATCGTGGTCAAGGCCCTGTCGCCGCGGCTGAAGTCGATCGGCACGTACTCCGGCGCCACGGTGCTGGGTGACGGCCGGGTCGCGCTGATCCTCGACGTGCAGGGGCTGGCGCGCCGCGCGCTGGTGGGCGAGCCGGAGAGCGGCCTCGGCCGTACCCGGTCCACCGCCGCAGCGGCCGGCGCCTCCACCGCCCGGCAGGTGCTGGTCGCCGGCATCGGCGGCGGACGACGCGTCGCGATGCCGCTGGCGTCGGTCACCCGGCTGGAGCAGATCCCGGCCTCGCTGGTCGAGCTGGTGGGCGGCCGCGAGGTGGTGCAGTACCGCGGCGCGATCCTGCCGCTGGTCCGCCTCGACCGGCTGCTCGGCGCGATGGGCGGTTTCGACGAGGAGACGCTGCAGGTCGTGGTGCACAGCCAGGACGGCCGCGGGGTCGGCCTGGTGGTCGAGTCGATCGTCGACATCCTGGCCGACGACGACTCGCTGCACAGCGACCTGGACGACGTGGGGCTGGTCGGCTCGGCGGTGCTGGGCGGCAAGGTGACCGAGCTGCTCGACGTCCGCTCGGCGATCCTCGCCGCCGACCCCGCCTTCTTCGACGCGTCGACGTTCGACGACGCGCCGCACGACCGCGACCTGGTGGGGGTGGCCCGATGACCCAGCTGGTGACGTTCCGCCTGGGCGGTGCGCTGTACGGGGTGGACGTGACTCAGGTGCAGGAGGTGCTGCACCAGCAGCAGCGCACCCGCGTACCGCTCGCGCCCCGCACGGTGGCCGGCCTGGTGAACCTGCGCGGTCAGGTGGTGCTCGCCGTCGACCTGCGGGCGCGGCTCGCGCTGCCGGACCGGGCTGAGGGCGACGACCCGATGATGGTGGTGGTCCGGGTGGGCGGCGAGACGGTGTCGCTGCTGGTGGACCACGTCGGCGAGGTGGTCACCGTCGGGTCGGAGACGTTC
>NCKG01000054.1:0-9734 GCA_002279095.1 Cellulomonas sp. 14-74-6 | reverse complement strand
GACGGCGGCGAAGACGAAGATCGCGACGACGGCCCACCGCCACGCACCGACCCACGTCCGGGCGCGCACCACTCCGGCGAGGTTCAGGGCCACCATCACCACCGGCAGCAGGAACGCGAGGCCGAACGCCAGGATCAGCCGCATCACGAACGCCATGTAGGTCTGTGCGTCGATCAGGTTCGTCGCGCCCGCCGGTGTGAACGCCGTCAGGAACGTCACGGCGTTCGGCAGTGCCCACCACGCCAGCGCCGCGCCCGCCAGGAACAGCGGCACACCGACGGCGAGGAACAGGACCGCGTACCGGCGCTCGCGGCGCGTCAGCCCCGGGGTGACGAAGGCCCACAGCTGGCCTATCCACCAGGGGCTGGACACCAGCACGCCGAGGAAGAGCGCGACCTGCACCTGCATGTCGAAGGAGGCCGCCAGACCGCTGAAGTTGATCGCGACGATCTGGTGCCGGGCCGCCGCCACCCGCTGCAGCGGCCGGATCAGGGCCTCGAACACAGGGTGGTACGCGAACCAGCCGACGACGGCGCCGAGCGCGATCCCGATCACGGCGAGGAACAGCCGCCGGCGCAGCTCACGCAGGTGGGCCCGCAACGGCATGCGGCCGTTCGGGGCCCGGCTCGTCGACCGGGCGTTCACGTGCGGTTCAGGCCCGCGCTGCGCCGTCGCCGGCGGCGGGCGGCACGTCCGGTCCCGTGGCCGGGGGCGTGCTCCCGGGCTGGGCCGCCGGCGGTGTGGGGCTCGGCTGGGCAGCTGCGGGCGGGGTCGCCGGTGGCGCGGTCGGAGCGGTGGAGGGTGCGCCGCTCGCGGAGCCGGGCGTCTTGTCGTCGCCGCTCTCCAGCTCGCGCTTGAAGATCTTCATCGACTGGGCGATGTTGCGCGCCGCCCCGGGGAGCCGGTTCGCGCCGAAGACGAGCACCACGATGAGGATGAGGAGGATCGGGTGCCAACCCTCGAACAAGCCACGAAACACGACCGACGACTCCTTCGGTGGACGACGTGGCGAGTCTACGCAGGCTCGGCCGACGTCCTGAGCGAGCCGCCGTCGTCGCAGGTCAGCGCCACACCTGACGCCACGTCTCGTACGTCCTGCGGTGCCGGTCCGCACGGACCGCCCGTCGTCGTGCCCGTTCGGCGCGGACCTGCGCGAGCCGGTCCCGCAGCACAGCCGGGTCGGTGCCGAGCGCGGGTCCCGGCACGGGGTGCGCGGCCCGCAGCTGGTCGGCCCGCTCGGTTCCGCGGTCGGCCGCTCCGGCCGTCGCCTCGGCTGCGCCGCCGACCGCCCGGCCGAGCGCAAGGCCGCGGCGCCACAGGGATCGCGCCAGGAAGGCCGCTCCGACGAGCGTCGCGACGACGAGCACGGCCCACACCAGTCCCCAGGGCACCGTCAGCCCTCCCCAGGTCCGTAGGCGGCCAGGGCCGCGCGAGCCACCTGGGCCACCTCGTGGGCGACCCGGGCCGGCCGGACGTCCAGCACGTCCTCGGCAGCCTGCAGCAGCAGGTGCCGCAACCAGGCCGGCTGGACGACGCGCAGGTCCACCTCGAAGGACCCGTCGGGAAGGTTGCGCACGGCCTCGGCGGGTGTCGTCTCGGCCACCCACCGGCCGGGGCTGGCCAGGTGCAGCGTGACCAGCTCGCCCTCCGGTCCCGGGGAGAACACGGCCGCCGCCTCCGGGACCGAGTGGTCCTCGGCCGGCTCCTCGAGCACCGCCGCGCCCAGGACGCGGTCCACGCGGAAGAGCCGTTCGCCGTCCGCGGACCGGCACCACGCCAGCAGGTACGTCCGCTCGTCCTCGCTGACCAGCCGGATCGGGTCCACCTCGCGGTCGCTCGCCTCGTCCCGGGTGTTCACGTACCGGATGCGCAGGCGACGGTGCTGCGCGAGCGCCTCGGCGATGGTCGCCGCCACCTGCGGCGTCGCCGTCGAGGCCAGCTGCACGTCCACGGCGGCCGCCGCATCACCGGTCGCAGCGGTGACCTTCGCCAGCGCCGACCGCAGCACGCGAGCCTGCTCGTCGTCCAGCAGCGGGCCCAGCGCCGAGGCCATGGCACGCAGCGCGGCCACCAGGGCGACGGCCTCGCGGCCGCCCAGCCGAAGGGGTCGGGTCAGGCCCCGCGACTCCGTCAGCCGCACCACACCCTGCTCGTAGGCGGTGGCGTCGAAGTCGATCAGGTCGTACGGGAGGTAGCCGGGGGTGCCCGTCACCCACAGCGTGTCGACGTCGGCCAGCACCTGCCGCGGCGTCACGCCGAACTGGTCGGCGATCTCGTCGACGGGCACACCCTGGTGCCGGTCGAGGTACGCCACCATGCCCAGCATGCGCAGCAGCCGGTCGCTCGCGCGCTCAGGCATCGCCGCCTCCTCCGCCCAGCGTGGCCGCGGTGCGGAGCAGACGCAGCACGGCCGCACGCAGCTCCGGAGGCCCCAGCACGACGACGGCGTCGCCGTAGGCGACCAGCTCCTCCGCCAGCTCGTGCGTCGAGCGGTACGGCACGTGCACCAGGTCCCGGGTGGCGAGCAGCCGCTCGACTCCGGGCACGTCGGTGAGGTCCGGTGGTGCGGGGGTGTCGTCGTCGGGCACCACCGCACGCGCGCGGGCCGCACCTGCCCGCTCGGGCAGCACCGCCAGCGCGGCGAGGCGTTCGGTGCCCGCGGTCCACGTCGCCAGCGCGTCGTCGAGCTCCGCCGGTGTGGGAGGCGGGAACGAGCCGGGCTCACCGACGGGCAGGACCGTCCCCTCGATCCGGCTCAACCGGAACGACCGGGTCGCGGACCGGTGGCGGTCGCGGCCGACGAGCACCCAGCCGCCACGGCGCGCGAGCAGCCGCCACGGCTCGACCTCGCGCTCCCGCACCTCGCCGGTGGTGGCCGCGCGGTAGACGAACCGCACGGCCTGCCGGGCCTGCACGGCGTCGAGCAGCGGCCCGAACGCATCACCTCCGGCGCGCACCCGCGGCGCCAGGCCGGCCACCAGGTCGCTCGCCTCCGGCGCCTCACCCACGGCCCGCAGCTTCGTCAGCGCCCGGGAGGAGTCGGTGCGCAGCGAACGGTCCTGCCACAGCTGGGCGGCCAGCGCCAGGACGCCGAGCTCCCCCGCGGTCAGCTGCACGGGCGGGAGCGCGTACGCGTCGGGGTCGACGCGGTACCCGATGTCGTCGCCGTGCCGCGGGTCCGTGACCGTCAGCACGGGGACCCCCAGCTCGCGCAGGGTGTCCTTGTCCCGCTCGAACATCCGCTCGAAGGCGTCGTCCGTCGGTGCGTCCGCATAGCCGGCGACGGACCGGCGCACCTGCTCCTTGGTCATCCGCCCGGGGGTGTTGACCAGGGCGATGACGAGGTTGAGCAGGCGCTCGGCGGGGTCGATCTGCGCGGCCATCGGCCACCACCGTAGTGGCCGGTAGCGTGGGACGGTGATCGCGTGGCGCGCCGGGACCGTGGTGTCGCTCGGCAGGCGATGGACCGGCGCGCACGAGGTGGTAGTGCAGGTGGGCGACGAGCAGCTGCAGGCACTGGCGTACGACGACGTGGTGGGTCCGGTCGACGCCGGTGCGCGGGTGCTGCTCAACGTCACGGCCCTGGAGCGCGGCCTCGGCACCGGTGGGTACGCCCTGGTGGTCGCCCGGACGGACGCGCTGCCGGCGGACCCTCCGGCCGCGCCCGGTCACCTGGTCAAGGCGCGGTACACGCCGCAGCAGGTGATGGTGCTGGGGGTGGACGACCAGGAGTCGGTGCACCACGACCTGCTCCAGGACGCCGACGACCTGCTCGGCATGCCCGTGGTGACCGCGGACCTGCACTCGGCGCTGCCCGCCGTCGTGGCCGGCGCCCGGCACGCGGCCGCAGCGGCCGGGCGGCCCACGCCACGCATCGCCTACGTGATGACCGACGGGGGCGCGTTGCCGGTGGCGTTCTCGCGCACCGTTGCGGCGCTGCGCGACGCGGGCTGGCTGGGCACGTGCATCACCGCCGGGCAGGCGTACGGCGGTGACCTCGAGGCGGTGAGCGTCCACTCGGCGCTGCTCGCCGCGCGACTGGTCGCCGGTGCCGACCTGGCGGTCGTCTCGCAGGGCCCGGGCAACCTCGGCACCGACACCCGCTGGGGGTTCTCCGGCGTCCTGGCCGGCGATGCCGTCAACGCCGCCGCCGCGCTGCACGGTCGGCCCGTCGCGTCCCTGCGGGTGTCCGGCGCCGACCCCCGACCGCGGCACCGCGGTGTGTCGCACCACTCGCTCACCGCGTACGGGCGCGTCGCGCTCGCGGCCGCTGACGTGCCCGTCCCGGTGTTCACCGGCCTGGGAGGGTCGCTGGACGAGCTGGGGTCTGAGGTGCGCGCCCAGACCGCGACGCTGTCCGGACGGCACCGGCTGGTGGACGTGCGGGCCGACGCGGAGCTGCTCGCGGCGCTGCGGCGCTGCCCGGTCCGGCTCTCGACGATGGGGCGAGGTCTGGACGACGACCCGGGGTCGTTCCTCGCGGCGGCGGTCGCCGGCGTGCACGCCGCGGCGCTCGCGGTGGGCTGACCGGCGGGAGTCCGTCGCGGTCAGTCGTCCCGGCCGGTCACGGTGTGCTGGGCCACCAGCGTGGCCAGCCGCCGTGCCTCGCGGTTCGCGAAGGCACCGTCGGAGCGCTGGATGCCCATGACGGCCAGCGTGGTGCCGTCCGCGAGGTCCAGCTGCACCCAGGGCCGGCCGAGGCCGAACCGGACCGAGACGATGTCGGCCCACACGAGCCGGCGCTGGTGCACGAGGTTGCGCACGGTCAGGCCCTCGTCGTCCGGGACGGCCTGCACGTCCGCCTGGCGCCAGCAGAACCCGGCGACCAGCATGGCCAGGAGCGCGAACCCGGCCTTGTCCAGGGCGGCCAGGTCGGGCAGCGCCAGCAGCAGCGCGATCGTGAGGGCGACGACGAGGGCGCCCACCGCCAGGGTCACCGCGCGGGCGAGCCGCGGGCGGAAGGGGGTGGACGCGTCCGTCACAGCCGACAGGCGTGGATCGACGTCACGATGATGGCGCGCGCGCCGACGTCGTACAGGTCGTCCATCACCTTGTTGGTCTGGGACCGGGGCACCATCGCGCGCACCGCGGCCCACTGCTTGTCGTGCAGCGGGGACACGGTCGGCGACTCCAGGCCGGGCGTGATCCGCACCGCCTCGTCGACGACGGACAGCGGCACGTCGTAGTCCATCAGCACGTACTCGCGCGCCGTGAGCACGCCCTGGAGCCGACGGGTGAGCACGTCGAGACCCGGCGGGACATCGGTGTCGGCCCGCTGGACCAGCACCGCCTCCGAGCGCAGGATCGGCTCGCCGAAGACCTCCAGCCCGGCGGCACGCAGCGTCGTGCCGGTCTCGACGACGTCCGCGATGACGTCGGCGACGCCGAGGCGG
Source organism: Cellulomonas sp. 14-74-6 (assembly GCA_002279095.1). GTDB lineage: Bacteria > Actinomycetota > Actinomycetes > Actinomycetales > Cellulomonadaceae > Cellulomonas. The sequence continues at coordinate 4,341 of NCKG01000054.1, read as the reverse complement.
ATCGCCGACTCGACCGCACCGTCGAGCCGCACCACGGCCGCGGGCTGCACGCCGAGGGACGCCAGGTGTCCTGCCACCAGCACGGGGTACGACGTCGCGACGCGCAGGCCGTCGACCTCGCGTGCGTCCGTCAGCCGGCCCGCCGTCGAGGCGAACCGGAAGGTCGACCGTGCGAAGTTCAGCGGCAGGTGCTCGGTGGCGGCGGAGCCGGAGTCGATCAGCAGGTCACGGCCCGTGATGCCGACGTCCACCGTCCCGGCTCCCACGTACACGGCGACGTCACGCGGACGCAGGAAGAAGAACTCGACGTCGTTGTCCGGGTCGGGCAGCACCAGCTCGCGGGCATCACGGCGCTGGCGGTAGCCCGCCTCGCGCAGCATCTCGGCGGCCGGCTCCGAGAGCGAGCCCTTGTTGGGGACGGCGATCCTCAGCACGGGGTCCTCACAGGTAGGTGTAGACGTCATCGAGCGTCAGCCCGCGGGCGAGCATCAGCACCTGCAGGTGGTACAGGAGCTGCGAGATCTCCTCGGCGGTGCGGGCGTCGGACTCGTGCTCGGCGGCCATCCACACCTCGGCGGCCTCCTCGACCACCTTCTTGCCGATGGTGTGCACGCCGCCGTCCAGCTCGGCGACGGTGCCGGAACCCTCCGGCCGGTCCACGGCCTTCTGCGCGAGCTCGGCGAACAGGGACTCGAACGTCTTCACGTCGGTGAGCCTAGTTGTCACCAGGCACTGTCCCGGGAGCCGTCCAGCGACCGCAGCGCGAGCACCGTCGCGACGGCCGCCTGCGCCGCCTCGGCACCCTTGTCCTCCCTCGAGCCCGGCAGACCGGCACGGTCCAGCGCCTGCTGCTCGTCGTCGCACGTGAGCACGCCGAACCCGACCGGCACCCCCGTGTCCACGCTGACCTGCGTCAACCCACCGGTCGCCGCCTGGCAGACGTACTCGAAGTGCGGGGTGCCGCCGCGGATCACCACGCCGAGCGCCACGACGGCGTCGGCACCGGAGAGCGCCGCTGCCCGCGCGGCCACGGGCAGCTCGAACGATCCCGGCACGCGGACCACGTCGACCTGGGCGACGTTCGCCTCGGCCAGCGCACGGCGCGAGCCGGCGAGCAGACCGTCCATCACGGTGGTGTGCCAGCTGGCCGCGACCACCACCACCCGCATCCCGCTCCCGTCCACGTGCAGCTGTGGTGCTCCGGCGCCGCTCATCGGGCGTCCTCCTCGACTCGTCCGTGCGTCGCTGCATCGTCGCCGTGCAGCAGGTGTCCCATCGCGGTGGCCTTGGTGTGCAGGTACGCGGCGTTGTGCGGCGTCCGCCCCACCTCGAGGCCGCGCACCTCGGCGACGTCGATGCCGTGGGCGCGCAGGCCCGCCACCTTGGCCGGGTTGTTGGTCAGCAGCGTGACCTTCTCGATGCCGAGGTCGGTGAGGATCGCCGCGGCGGCGCCGTACTCCCGGCGGTCGGCGGGCCAGCCCAGGTCGATGTTCGCCTCGACGGTGTCCCGGCCCTCGTCCTGCAGCGCGTAGGCGGCGACCTTGGCCAGCAGTCCGATGCCCCGTCCCTCGTGGCCGCGCAGGTAGACCACGGCGCCGCCGGTGCTGGCGGCCAGCTCCATCGCCGTGTGCAGCTGCGGGCCGCAGTCGCACCGCTGCGAGGCGAAGGCGTCACCCGTGAGGCACTCGGAGTGCACCCGGACGACGGGCTGGTCCGAGAGGCCGCCGACCGGCACCAGCGCGATGTGCTCGTCGCCGGTCCGCAGGTCGCGGTAGCCGTGGACGCGGAAGTCGCCGAGATCCGTCGGGAGGAACGCGCTCTGGGTGGCCTGGACCCGCGGGCGCAGGGGCTCCGGGACGGCCTCGACCCCGTCACCGTGGGCCAGGCGCCACTCGACGATCTCCTCGATGGTGATGATCACCAGGCCGGCCTCTGCGGCCAGCGCCGCAGCCTGCGGCAGCCGGGCCATCGAGCCGTCGTCGTTCACCACCTCGCAGATGCCCGCGACGGGCTCGAGGCCGGCCAGCCGGCACAGGTCGACGGCCGCCTCCGTGTGGCCGCCGCGGTGGAGCACGCCGCCCGGGACGGCCCGCAGCGGCAGCACGTGACCAGGGCGGATCAGATCGCCGCGGCCGGATGCCGGGTCGGCGAGCACCCGCAGCGTCCGGGCGCGGTCGGCCGCCGAGATGCCCGTGGTGACGCCCGTCGCCGCATCGACGGTCACCGTGTACGCGGTCCGGCGGGCGTCCTGGCTGTGCGGCACCATGACCGGCAGGTCGAGGGCGTCGGCACGGGCGGCCGGCATGGGCGCGCAGAGGTAGCCGGACGAGTGCCGGATGGTCCACCCGACCCATTCGGGCGTCGCGGACTGCGCGGCGAGGATGACGTCGGCCTCGTTCTCCCGCTCCGGCGAGTCCACCACCAGGACCGGCTTGCCGGCACGCAGCTCGGCGAGAGCTTCCTCGACCGTACCGAGCACGACGTCGCTCACCGTGCCACCGCCGTGGTCGACAGCAGCCGTTCCGTGTACTTCGCCAGCACGTCGACCTCCAGGTTCACGCGTGCGCCGGCCTCGAGCCGGCCGAGGGTGGTGGCGGCGAGGGTCGCCGGGATCAGCGAGACGCCGAACTCGTCGTCGCCGACGGTCGTGACGGTCAACGACACGCCCGCGACCGCGATCGCGCCCTTCGCGGCGACGAACCGCGCGAGGTCGGGGTCGAGGGCGATCACCACGTCGTCCCACCGCGCGCCGGTGCTGCGGCTACGGACCACGCCCACGCCGTCGACGTGCCCCTGCACGACGTGACCGCCGTACCGCCCGCCCACCGCCACCGAGCGCTCGATGTTCACGGTGTCCCCCACGGCCAGCTCTCCCAGCGCCGACCGGCGCAGCGTCTCCGGCAGCAGGTCGGCGGTGAACGTGCCGTCGCCCGGCAGGTCCACGACCGTCAGGCAGACGCCCGAGACGGCGATCGAGTCCCCCAGGTGCGCGTCGGACGTGGCCAGGGGTGCGCGGACCGTCAGCCGAGCGGAGCGCTGACCGTCCTCGCCGGGCTCGGCGAGGACGAGCGCCACCACGTCACCCAGCTCTTCGACGATGCCTGTGAACATCAGCTCTCCCGTCCTTCCCAGGTCGCGTCGGCGACCACCAGCACGTCAGGTCCCAGCGGCCGCACCTCGCGGGGGCGCAGCCGCACGGCCTCGTCGATCGTGGAGACCCCGAGACCGGCCACGCTCGAGCGGCCTGCACCCAGCAGGACCGGGGCGATGTACGCGTGCACCTCGTCGACCAGCCGGGCGCGCAGGAAGGCTGCCGCCAGGGTCGGGCCGCCCTCGAGCAGCACGTGCCGCACCTCGCGCTCGGCGAGCGCCGTGAGCACCTCAGCAGGGTCGTGGGTCGCGAGGGTCAGCAGGGGGCCTCCGGGGCCGCGCAGCCGCGAGTCGCCCGGGACGGCGCGGAACCCGACGACCACCCGCAGCGGCTGGTGCTCCGTCAGGGCGCCGTCGGCCGTCCGCGCGGTGAGCGACGGGTCGTCCTGGAGGGCGGTGCCCGTGCCGACGACGATCGCGTCGACCTCCTCGCGCAGCTCGTGCGCGTGACGGCGAGCGACCGTCCCGGTGATCCAGCGACTGCTGCCGTCCGCCGCGGCGACGCGGCCGTCGAGGCTGCTGGCCAGCTTGAGCGTGACGAACGGGCGACCCTGCTCGACGGCGGCGAGCCAGGGGCGGAGCAGCTCGCGCGCCGCTCCGGCGAGCACACCGCCGAGGACGTCCACGCCGGCGGACCGCAGGCGTGCTGCTCCCCCGGCCGCGTCCGGGTTCGGGTCGTCCACGGCGTACACCACCCGGGCGACGCCCGCCTCGATCAGCGCCTTGCTGCACGGGCCGGTCCGGCCCGTGTGGTCGCACGGCTCGAGGGTCACGACGGCCGTCGCGCCGCGGACGTCCGCACCGCTGCGCGCTGCGGCGGCGAGCGCGGCGACCTCCGCGTGGGGGGTGCCGGCACCGGCGTGCCAGCCCTCGGCCAGCACGGCTCCCGACGCGTCGAGGAGAACCGCACCGACCCGTGGGTTCGGCCCGTGCGCCGGGCCTCGCCGTGCGAGCTCGACCGCGCGCGCCATCGCGGCGTGCTCGCCCGCGGACGGCTGCGCGGCACGCACGCCAGCGCTCGTCTCGGCGGTGCCCACCATCCGTGCCTCCCGGTCCCTCTCGGGCTCCGGGGTTGACGGCAGGGCTCACCCGACCGCACGACGCACGGACCGCCCGCGCGTCGCCACGACTCCTCCCATCCGGACTTTCACCGTCGGTCCCGGAGTTCCACCAGGTCAACCGTCCGGTCCT
>NCKG01000353.1:0-1448 GCA_002279095.1 Cellulomonas sp. 14-74-6 | reverse complement strand
CCCAAGGGTTCGCTGGTCCACACCGTCGCGGCGCCCATCCAGGTGGCGCGCGACGACGCCGGCGCCCTCGTGGTGTCCCGGCCTGACGACGAGCGCGCGTCGCGCTCGCTGCACGGCCTCACCCGCACGCTCCTGGCCAACATGGTCGTCGGCGTGACGGACGGCTACAGCAAGAAGCTCGAGATCGTCGGTACCGGGTACCGCGTGCAGGCCAAGGGCTCGAACCTCGAGTTCGCCCTGGGCTTCAGCCACCCGGTCACGGTCGAGCCTCCGGATGGCATCACCTTCTCGGTCGAGACCCCCACCAAGTTCACGGTGACGGGCATCGACAAGCAGCAGGTGGGCGAGGTCGCCGCGAACATCCGCAAGATCCGCAAGCCCGAGCCGTACAAGGGCAAGGGCGTCAAGTACGCGGACGAGGTCGTGCGGCGCAAGGTCGGAAAGGCTGGGAAGTAAGCCATGGCGATCAGCATCAAGGGCAAGGGCAAGGCGATCGCGCGCAAGCGCCGTCACCTCCGCCTGCGCAAGAAGGTCGTCGGCACGGCCGCACGTCCGCGCCTCGTCGTCACCCGTTCCACGCGTCACATCACGGCCCAGGTCGTGGACGACGCCGTGGGCCGGACGCTCGTCTCCGCGTCGACCCTCGAGGTCGACCTCCGCGGCGCCGAGGGCGACAAGTCGGCCAAGGCCCGCAAGGTCGGCGAGCTCATCGCCGAGCGCGCGAAGGCCGCCGGCATCGAGGCCGTCGTGTTCGACCGCGGCGGCAACAAGTACCACGGTCGCGTGGCCGCGGTCGCCGACGGTGCCCGCGAGGGAGGCCTGACGCTGTGACCACGACGCACGTCCAGACGAAGAAGAGGATCCACTGATGGCTGCACCTGCACGCAGCAACACCGGTGCCCAGGGTGGCGCCGGCGGCGACCGCCGCGATGGTGGCCGCCGGGACGGCGGCCGTCGGCAGGACGCCGCTGAGAAGAGCGCGTTCGTCGAGCGCGTCGTAACGATCAACCGTGTGGCCAAGGTCGTCAAGGGTGGTCGCCGCTTCAGCTTCACCGCGCTCGTCGTGGTGGGCGACGGCGACGGCACCGTCGGCGTCGGCTACGGCAAGGCCAAGGAGGTGCCCGCGGCGATCGCCAAGGGTGTCGAGGAGGCGAAGAAGAACTTCTTCCGCGTCCCGCGCATCCAGGGCACCATCCCGCACCCCGTCCAGGGTGAGGCCGCTGCCGGTGTCGTCTTCCTGCGTCCCGCCTCCCCGGGTACCGGTGTGATCGCCGGTGGTCCGGTGCGCGCGGTGCTCGAGTGCGCCGGCATCCACGACGTGCTGAGCAAGTCGCTCGGGTCGTCCAACTCCATCAACATCGTGCACGCGACCGTCGCCGCACTCCGCGGTCTCGAGGAGCCGGCCGCCGTGGCAGCACGCCGCGGGCTCGCCCTCGAGCACGTCGTGC
>NCKG01000352.1:0-1462 GCA_002279095.1 Cellulomonas sp. 14-74-6 | reverse complement strand
GGAGGCCGCGCTGCGCCCCCGCCGGCTGGACGAGTTCGTCGGTCAGCGCGTCGTCCGCGACCAGCTGTCGCTCGTGCTCCAGGCGGCCACCGCGCGCGGCAAGGCGCCCGACCACGTGCTGCTGTCGGGACCGCCGGGCCTCGGCAAGACGACGCTGGCGATGATCATCGCGGCCGAGCTCGGCACGTCGCTGCGCGTCACCAGCGGCCCGGCCATCCAGCACGCGGGCGACCTGGCCGCGGTGCTGTCCTCCCTGGAGGAGGGGGAGGTGCTCTTCCTCGACGAGATCCACCGCCTCGCCCGGCCGGCCGAGGAGCTGCTGTACGTCGCCATGGAGGACTTCCGGGTCGACGTGATGGTGGGCAAGGGCGCCGGCGCGAGCGCGATCCCGCTGGCGCTCCCACCGTTCACCGTCGTCGGCGCGACCACCCGCGCGGGACTCCTCCCGGCGCCGCTGCGGGACCGCTTCGGCTTCACCGGTCACCTCGACTTCTACGACGCGGCCGAGCTGGAGCAGGTGCTGGTGCGCTCGGCCGGTCTGCTGGGCGTCCCCCTCGACCGCCGGGCCGCCGTGGAGATCGCCTCGCGGTCCCGCGGCACGCCGCGGATCGCCAACCGGCTCCTGCGCCGGGTACGGGACTGGGCGGAGGTGCGCGGCGACGGGAACCTCGACCTCGCCGCCGCCCGTGCCGCGCTCTCCGTGTACGAGGTCGACGAGCGCGGCCTCGACCGGCTGGACCGAGCCGTGCTGAGCGCCCTGTGCACGCGTTTCGGCGGGGGACCGGTAGGCCTGACGACGTTGGCGGTCGCCGTGGGGGAAGAACCCGAGACGGTGGAGACCGTGGCAGAGCCGTTCCTCGTCCGCGAGGGCCTGGTGGGCCGCACGCCGCGCGGCCGCGTCGCCCTGCCGGCCGCCTGGGAGCACCTCGGTCTGCGCCCGCCGCAGCCCACGGACACGCTCTTCGCCTGACGGAACCGGATGGGACCCATGCGCGTTGGAGGCACCAGTCGCGGCGCCTAGACTGCGGCGGACACACCCGATCTGCAGGAGACTCCCGCGCCCATGGGCAACTACGGCTTCTACATCATCATCGCGCTGGCCTTCGGCGCGATGTGGCTCATGTCGAGCCGCACCCGCAAGCAGCAGCAGGCGGCGCAGGAGTTCCGCAACACGCTCGAGCCGGGCGACGAGGTGATGACCGGCTCCGGGTTTTTCGGCACGGTGGTCGAGGTCGAGGGCGACGTCATCACCCTCGAGTCCACGCCGGGCAGCCGTACCCGCTGGCTCCGCGCCGCGATCTCCAAGAAGATCGAGCCCGTCGTCGCCGAGATCGGCGAGGCGGACGACGACGAGGACGAGGCGATCGACGTGCCGGACGACATCTCGTCGCTCGATCCGCTGCCGACCCAGGACAGCACCCGCCCCGCTGCCGGGACGAGCACGCCGTCCGCTGCCGACGAG
>NCKG01000351.1:0-1466 GCA_002279095.1 Cellulomonas sp. 14-74-6 | reverse complement strand
GTGCGCGACGTCGCCGCGGAGCTGGGCAACACCCCCGCCGTCTGCCGGGCGTCCTACGTCGACCCACGGGTGATCGACCTGTGGGAGCGCGGGGAGCACATCGGGACCGTCCGGACGCAGGCGGCCGCCGAGCGGGCCACCCTGGCGCTGCTCGAGACGTCGCCGTGACGCTGCGGCGCGGTGCGGACCGGGGACGACCGCCGAGACCTGCGAGCGGCGGGCTGCCCGGGCTCGGCGCAGGGGTCAGCGGCGCCGGCGGAAGCTGATCGGGCCCTCCACGTAGGGCTGCCACGCGACCCGTTCGGCCTCGCTGATGCGCCGCGGGCTACCCGTCGAGGTGTCCACCAGCACGAGCGTCGCCACTGCACGCGCGTACACGGTCGGCTGCAGGGCGTCGTCGCGCACCTCGTAGCAGACGTCGATGCTGGCCCCGCCCAGGTAGCCGAGCCACATCTCGACGATCACCGGACGACGGCGGTACGGCAGCGGGTGCAGGTACTCGATCTCCTGCCTCGCCACGAGCGTCGACACGTCGGCGCCGGGCCCCGCGTCGAGCACCGCCGTCGGCCACTGCACCGCCGGCGCGGCGTCGGCCGCCTGATCGGACACGGGATGCCGCCAGAACGCCTGGATGCGGGCCTCCTCCAGGAGCCGCAGCATCGCCACGTTGTTGACGTGCGCATACGCGTCCATGTCGGCCCAGCGCAGCTGCACGGGCACCTCGAGCCTGGCCATGCGGCACCTCCTTCGTCGGACGCATCCTGCCCTGCCGCCCGTCGCGGCGCCGTCACGTTCGCGGGCGCGCCCGCCCTACCGCGGTCGGTCGGCACAGCTCTCGCCGGTCCGCTGCCGGTGTCAACCGGCCGCCCGGGCCGCCAGCTGACGGCACCTGCGCAGGTCGTCGACGGCAGCCGCGACCGGTGCCACCACCGACCGGGCCGCGACGCCCCCGACGGCCTCCCGCAGCCGACGCCCCGCCGCGCGGGCCCGCCGACGGGCGGAGATCCGCGCGAGCACCGAACCGAGGCCGGCGACCAGCAGCCCGCACAGGACGCCGCCGATCAGCAGCGCGGTGGGCACCGGGAACGGTCCCCACTGCGGCGTCCGCGGCCCCGGGAGCCGGAGGTACCCCATGCCGGCGAGCGCGCCGAGCCAGAGCAGACCGGCCAGCGCCGCGGCCAGCAGCAGCCACTGGACCGCACCGAAGGCGCGGGTCCAGACCGGTACGCGCTCGGGCAGCAGCGGCGTTGCCGCGACCGCGCGGTCCAGCTCGTCGGGGAGGTCGGCGGTGCGCAGCTGGTCCCGACCGGCGAGCACCCAGGCGTCCGGGAGGCCCACCAGCGCTTCGTCGGTGTAGTCGCGGACGGCCGTGGCAGCAGTCGAGCGGGCGGCGGGGCTCGCCGGGGGCAGGGACGTCGTGGTCAGGTCGTCCGCCGTGGGGGTCGTGGCCAGGCGCAGCCGGCGCA
>NCKG01000350.1:0-1471 GCA_002279095.1 Cellulomonas sp. 14-74-6 | reverse complement strand
GCCGATCCACAGGCCGAGGAACCCGCCCGTTGCGACGCTGTCCAGCGTGCGGGCGTCGGCCGTGGCGACCTGCACCAGCACCTCGTCATCGGTCGCGACGAGCAGCCGGTACTCCGGGCCCCGCGCCTCGACCGTGAGCGTCACGGCGCCGCTGCCGGCGATGGGCGTCGAGCCCAGCATCGTGTCGACCCCGCCCTGGCGGTGCACGGCGACCGCGCTGCGTCCTCGCGTCGAACCGGTGACGAAGAACCGGACGTGGTCGGCCTCCGACTGCCGGATCGCCACGCCGACCTCCTCGCCGAGCACGGCGGGGGCGTCGAGCACCGCACGCACGTCCACGTCCACGTGCTGCTGGCGCACGCCGAGGAAGGCGGGGGTGAACGGCTCGACCAGCGTCGTCGGACGCATCGTGAGGTCCCAGCCGTCCTCCGCGGGCACCGCGAGCTCCGCCGCGGGCCGGCGCAGGGACGTCCAGCGCAGGTCGTCGGGACGCACCACGCCCGAGGTCCGACCCTGGGACGGACCCAGCGGCTCACCGAGGGCGAACGGCACCTCGACCTCGTCGGGCACCCGACCGAGCCCCGGTGCGAAGACGGGCCAGCCGTCCTCCCACGTCACCGGCACCAGGAACGTCTCGCGGCCCAGCGGGTAGTGGTAGCCGCCGTACGTCCGCATGCCGAGCAGCACCGCCCACCAGGAGCCGTCGGGCGCCTCGACCAGGTCGGCGTGGCCGACGCCGACCACCGCGGACTCCCGACCCAGGTGCCGGTGGGTCAGCACCGGGTTGGCCTTGTTGCCGACGTACGGCCCGGTCACCGCCTCAGCGCGCGCAACGGACACCGCGTGGTGGAACTCCGTCCCGCCCTCGGCGGCCAGCAGGTAGTACCTGCCGTCGACCTTGTACAGGTGCGGTCCCTCGGCCCAGACGACGTCCTTGAGGGCGCCGTTCCAGACCACCGTCTCGGGGCCGACCAGCGTCCGGGTGGCCGGGTCCAGCTCGCGGACCCAGACCTCCGTCTGGTCGTGCCACTGCGGCTCACGGGCGAGCCGGGTGCCGTGCAGCCAGACGCGCCCGTCGTCGTCGAAGAAGATCGACGGGTCGATGCCGTCGACGTCCAACCACACCGGGTCGGACCACGGCCCGGCGGGGTCGGTGGCGGTCATCAGGAAGTTGCCACCACGGGTGGCGTCCTTCTGGTCCACGAGGGTGCAGACGAGCCAGAACAGCCCGTCGTGATGGCGCAGCGTCGGCGCGTACAGGCCACCGGACGACGCGATGCCGTCGTAGTCCAGCTGCCCGGGCCGGTCCACGACGTGGCCGATCTGCTCCCACGACACCAGGTCCCGGCTGTGGAACACGGGCAGCCCCGGCCAGTACTCGAACGTGGACGTGACCAGGTAGTAGTCCTCGCCGACCCGGCAGACGCTCGGGTCAGGGTGGCAGCCCGGAAGCAGCGGGTTGTGCACGGTG
>NCKG01000053.1:0-9935 GCA_002279095.1 Cellulomonas sp. 14-74-6 | reverse complement strand
GGCGATCCGCTCGTCCACCGGTCGATCCGTGCCGGCGGTCCGGTCCGGCGCCACCAGCTGTACGCCGACGATGCGGGCCAGCGCCGTCATGGCGACCTGGATCTCGTCCACCCAGAAGATCAGCTCCCACACGGGCCCGGCCATCTGGTACCCGTACAGGACGATCGACGTGACGGCGCCGAGACTGACGCGGCCGTCCGAGGCGAGCCAGCCGCCCCACAGGAGCACGGCGGCGGGCGCGAGCACGAAGGCGAGGTCGACGCCGGGGAAGAGCACGGTGCGCAGGTTCAGCGTCGCGCGCTCCGCACGGAACGCCTCGTGCAGGTCGGAGCGGACCCGGCGGTGCCGACGGGCCCCGAGGCTCAGGGCGTCGACCGTCCGGGCACCCTCCACCGACTCGGTGATGGTGCCGTTGAGCGTGGCGTAGGCCGCGGCCTCCCGGACGTAGGCCGGCGTCGCCCGGCGCAGGTACCAGCGCACCACGGTCACCATCCCGGGCACCCCGACGAAGAGCGCGAGCGCCACCAGGGGCGACACCAGCACGGAGGCGACCACCGTGAGGATGATCGACACCACCGCGACGATCACGCGCGGCACCCCGAACCGGACGGCGTGCTGCAGGCGGTTGACGTCGTTGGTGGTCCGAGCGACCAGGTCGCCGGTGCCCGCGCGTTCCACCGTGGAGAGCGGGAGCGTGGTGACCGTCTCGACGAACTCCTCGCGGAGCCGGGCGAACACCTGCTCGCCGAACACGATCGAGGCGCGGGTGGCGTACCGGGTCAGGCCCGCCTGGGTCAGCACGGCGACCAGACCGACGGCGACCATCTGGTCGATGAACCCGCCCGTGGTGCCGTGGGTGATCCCGTCGACCACCCGCCCGAGCAGCCACGGCCCGGCCAGCCCGGCCGTGGCGGCCAGGCCGTGCAGCACCGCGATCCGCGTCAGGGCGGAGCGGTGCGCGCGCAGCAGCCCGAGGGCGTACGCCCGCACCGTCGGTCCGTCGGCGACGGGCAGCCTCACGACGCACCTCCCGTCCGCTCCGCACCGCCGGCGGCGGTGGTGCGTTCCTCGTCCAGCCGGCGGCCGACGATCCGTCCGTACCGGTCCGCGACGTCGGCACCCGCCGCACCCGCGAGCAGGTCGTCGTGCCGTCCGCGGGCGACCAGGCGGCCGTCCTCGACCAGCTGGACCTCGTCGACGTGCTCGAGCACCACGGGACTCGCGCTGACGACGAGGGTGGACCGGCCCCGCCGGGCGTCCGCCAGCCGTGCTGCGATCCGTGCCTCCGTGTGGGCGTCGACCGCCGAGGTCGGCTCGACCAGCACCAGGAACTCGGGGTCCGTGAGCAGGGCGCGCGCCAGGGCGACCCGCTGCCGTTGCCCGCCAGACAGCGACCGGCCGCGCTCGGTCAGCTCGCCGTCCAGCCCGCCGGGCAAGGACTCCAGCACGTCGTGCGCGTCGGCGAGCGTCAGCGCGTGGGTCACGTGGGTCCGGTCGGCGACCCCCCGGACGTCCAGCTCGTCGACCAGCGGTCCGGAGAACAGGTGGGGCGTCGCCTCCGCGACGACGATCCGTCGGCGCACCTCCTCCTTGGGCAGGTCGGCAAGTGCGACACCGCCGAGCAGCACCGGCGTCGTGGCCTCCTTCTCGTCGTCGAACCGGCCCATCCGCGTCGCGATCGCCGCGGACTCGTCCGGGTCCGCGCTGACCAGGCCGACCACCCGGCCGGTGTCCACCCGCACGCCGCTCGTCTCGTCCACGAGCGCCACGCCCGGCGCCGGGGCGGCCGCGCTCGCAGGCCGGGCGCCGGAGGACGGCACCACGCGGAGCACCGCGACCACCTTGGCGGCACCGACGTGCGCCCGGGTCGCGGCCTGCAGCATCATCGTCGCGTTCTGCACCGGCCAGGCGAGGAAGGCCGCGAACCCGTAGGTCGACACCAGCTGGCCGGGTGTGACCGTGCCCGTCAGCGCCAGGTGGGCGCCGAGCCACACCAGCGCCACCACGAACGCCCCCGGGAGCAGCACCTGCAGCCCGTCGAGCCAGGACTGCGTCGCGGCGACTGCGACGCCCGCCGCACGGACCTTCTGGGACTGCTCGCGGTACCGCGAGCTGAACACGTGCTCGCCGCCGATGCCCCGCAGGATGCGCAGACCGGACACCGTGTCGGCACCCAGCGTGGTCAGCCGGCCGGACGCCTCGCGCTGCGCGGCCTGCTTGCGCTGCAGGGGCTTGACCAGCAGTCCGAGCACCGCGGCGACGGTCGGCAGCCCGAGGACCACCACCAGGCCGAGCGGGACGGACACCCGCAGCATCAGCACGGCCACGACTGCGTACGCCACCAGGCTGCCGACGAACCGCCCGGCGTTCGCGTACATCTCGCCGATCCGCAGCGAGTCGTTCGCCACCGCGGAGACCACCTCGCCGGTGGGCAGCTCGGCCGTGATCGCATGGCCCGAGCGCGCCGCGGTGCGTCCGACGAGCTCGGAGGAGGTGAACGCCGCACGCATCCAGCACGTGACGTCGAACCGGTGGCCGATCACGCTGGCCGCCGCGCTGACCAGGCCGAGCGCCACCAGGCCCGTCACCGCGCGGAACAGGTCCCGCCCGAACCCCTGCGTCAGCCCGCCGTCCACCGCTCGCCCGGTCAGCCACGGCAGCACCGCCTGGCAGGCGAACATCAGGGTGCCGAGCAGCACGGCGGCGGTCAGGGGACCCGCCTGCTTGCGCGCCAACCAGCCCAGCAACGGCCAGGGGCCGCTGGTGGGCGGGGTGCCGGGATCGGCGAGGGGCAGCGAGCGCACGGGCGTCCACGTTACGGACAGGTACCGACACGGCTCACGGTGTTTTCGCTCGTCCGGACGGTGGCCGCAGGGTCGTGCCGACGGGGCGGGCCGACCTGGCGGCGCTGACCGGGCCGGGACGCCCGCGACGCGCACCTATCCTGGTCGGGTGACGCAGCCCCCGGCCTCCGCGCAGCGCCCGGTCCTCGTCGTCGACTTCGGTGCCCAGTACGCCCAGCTCATCGCGCGTCGCGTCCGTGAGGCGCACGTGTACTCCGAGATCGTGCCGCACACGGCGTCGGTCGAGGCGATGCTGGCCAAGCACCCGGCGGCGATCATCCTGTCCGGCGGTCCCGCCTCCGTGTACGAGCCGGGCGCCCCGTCCGTCGACCCCGCGCTGTTCGAGGCCGGTGTGCCCGTGCTGGGCATCTGCTACGGCTTCCAGGCGATGGCCCACGCCCTCGGCGGGACGGTCGACGCGGGCGCGACGGGCGAGTACGGCCAGACGCGGGCCGACGTGTCCGACGACGGCGTGCTGCTGGACGGCTCGCCCGACGAGCAGCGGGTGTGGATGAGCCACGGCGTCGCGGTGCAGGCGCCGCCGGCCGGGTTCCGCGTGCTGGCCAGCACCGCCGCCGCACCCGTCGCGGCCTTCGAGGACACCGACCGCCGGCTGTTCGGCGTGCAGTGGCACCCCGAGGTGCACCACACGCCGCTCGGCCAGTCGACGCTGGAGAACTTCCTGTACCGCGGCGCCGGCCTGGCCGCGGACTGGAACCCCGAGAACGTGGTCACCGAGCAGGTCGCCGCGATCCGCGCCCAGGTGGGCGACGCCCGGGTGATCTGCGGGCTGTCCGGCGGCGTGGACTCCTCGGTCGCGGCCGCGCTGGTGCAGAAGGCCGTCGGCGACCAGCTGACCTGCGTGTTCGTCGACCACGGGCTGCTGCGCTCCGGCGAGGCCGAGCAGGTGGAGACGGACTTCGTCGCCGCCACGGGCGTGCGGCTCAAGGTGGTCGACGCCCGCGAGCGGTTCCTCTCCGCGCTCGCGGGGGTGTCCGACCCGGAGACCAAGCGCAAGATCATCGGCCGCGAGTTCATCCGCGTGTTCGAGGACGCCGCCCGCGAGGTGGTCGAGGAGGCCGGCGAGTCCGGCGAGCAGGTCCGCTTCCTGGTCCAGGGCACCCTCTACCCGGACGTCGTGGAGTCGGGCGGTGGTGAGGGTGCCGCGAACATCAAGAGCCACCACAACGTCGGCGGCCTGCCGGACGACCTGCAGTTCGAGCTGGTTGAGCCGCTGCGCACCCTCTTCAAGGACGAGGTGCGGGCCGTCGGCCTCGAGCTGGGCGTGCCGGAGGCCATCGTCTGGCGCCAGCCCTTCCCCGGCCCCGGCCTCGGCATCCGCATCGTCGGCGAGGTCACGGCCGAGCGCCTCGACGTGCTCCGCGCCGCCGACGCGATCGCCCGTGAGGAGCTGACGCGCGCGGGCCTCGACCGCGACATCTGGCAGTGCCCCGTGGTGCTGCTGGCCGACGTCCGCTCGGTCGGGGTGCAGGGCGACGGGCGCACGTACGGTCACCCGATCGTGCTGCGACCGGTGTCCAGCGAGGACGCGATGACGGCCGACTGGACGCGGCTGCCGTACGAGGTGCTTGCGACGATCTCCACCCGGATCACCAACGAGGTCCCGGAGGTCAACCGCGTGGTGCTGGACGTGACGAGCAAGCCGCCGGGCACGATCGAGTGGGAGTGAGACGGTGACACGGACGACGGGCTCCACGGGTCCGGGCATGGAGCCGAACCCGGACCCGACCGCCGCCGGGGCGGTCGACCCGCGGGTGCGGCGTGCATCAGGCGCGCTGGCCCGTTACCGGGTGATGGCGTACGTCACCGGCTCCATGCTGCTCCTGCTGACCCTCGAGATAGTCCTCAAGTACGCGCTGCACGTGTACGCCCTCGACTGGGTGCCGCGGCTGCACGGGTTCGTCTACATCGTGTACCTCGTCACCGTCTTCGACGTGTGGTCGGTGATGCGGTGGAAGCCCGGCCGGTTCGCCACCATGGCTGCGGCCGGCGTGGTGCCGGTGATGTCGTTCCTCCTCGAGCGGCGGGTGCACGCCGACGGTCAGGAGCGTCTGGCGACGCTCGGCCGCCGGTGAGCGCGGCAGGCCGTCGGGCGCCTCGCGGTTAGCCGGCCCGCGTGCGGATCGTCCACGTCTCCGACTGCTTCCCGCCCCGGACGGGTGGCATCGAGACCCAGGTCAGCGACCTGGCGACCTACCAGGTCGCCGCAGGCCACGAGGTCCACGTGCTGACCGGGACGTTGGGCCCCGACGGCGAGCGGGGCGGCGCGCTGCAGGACGTCCGGGGCGTGCAGGTGCACCGCCTCGGTGCCCGGATGCCCTTCGAGCTGCCGGTGAACCCGCGCGGACCGCACCTGATCACGCAGGCGCTGCGCGCGGTGCAGCCCGACGTCGTGCACGTGCACGCGGGCGTGGTGTCCCCGTTCGCGTACGACGGTGCCCGCCTGGCGATCGCCGCCGGTCTGCCCACGGCGATCACGTGGCACTGCATGCTCGACGGCATCGCGCCCGTGCTGCACCGCGCCGTGCAGCTGTCGCACTGGCGCGGGGTGCCGGCGGCGCTCTCGGCGGTGAGCTCGGCGGCCGCCGAGCGCGTCTCGGCGGTGTTCGAGGGACAGCCCGTCGACGTGCTGCCCAACGGTGTCGACCTGGACCGGTGGGCGCCGCGCGGCGACCCCGACCGGGCCGACCGACCGGGGGAGCGCGGGCCGCTGCGGCTGGTCGCCACCATGCGGCTCGCGCCGCGCAAACGTGCGGTCCCGCTGGTCAGGGCGGTGGCGGAGGCTGCACGGCGGCTGCCGCCGGACCGGCTCCGGCTCACCGTCCTCGGCTCGGGTCCAGCCCGGGGGGCCGTGCAGGCCGCCGTCGCGGACAGCGGTCTGGAGCACCTGGTGGACCTGCGGGGACAGGTGCCTCGCGAGCAGGTGCGGGCGACGTACGAGGACGCGGACGTGTTCCTCGCCCCGGCCCAGCTCGAGGCGTTCGGCATCGCCGCGCTCGAGGCTCGGGCCGCCGGCCTGGTGGTGGTGGCGCGCCGGGGGACGGGCATCGCGGAGTTCGTCGTCGACGGCGTGGACGGGCTGCTGGTGGAGGACGACGACGACATGGCGATGGCGATCGTGCGGCTCGCCCGGGACGGCGCGCTGCTCGACCGGATGGCGGCCCACAACCGGTCCCGGCGACCCGATTTCGGCTGGCAGCGGGTGCTCCGCGCCGCCGAGGTGGAGTACGAGCGCGCGCGTTCGCTCGCCGGGATGCACTGACGCTCCGTCGCCCCACCCAAGGGCTGCCCGACCCCCGCAGGGAGGGTCATGGGATGAGATCTGTCGACAAAGCGTGCCCTGACCTGCGGCGCTACATTCCGCGGGACCTGGGTCCCAGCAAGGTGCCTCGACCAGCAGCGACGCTTTCTCTCGAGCACAGACGCTCACCGAGGGCCGGATCTCGCCGGGCCTCGCCAGCTGAAGAGATCCACCAACGAATCGGGGAGACCATGTCCACCACCCTCAGCGAGCGCACCGGGACTGCCAGGGTCCTGGGCCTCATCGTCCTCATCCTCGGCGCCGTGTTCGTCGTCGCCGGTGGCGTCACCTGGGGCGCTGTCGCCGCCAACCTCTCGGCCGAGAAGATCAGCGTTGCGTCCGATGCCTCTGCCTTCGGCGGCCAGACCGTGAACTCGCCGTGGACCGCGTTCTCGCAGGCGATGATCATCCGGGAGCACTCCCTCAAGCTCGCCGGCGACAAGACGTACGCCGAGCTCGGCGAGGCGATCTCGGCCAAGCAGGCCGACCTGAAGGCCGCCGGCAAGTCGGCCGACGAGATCGCGAAGGACGCGGACGTCCTCAAGCTGCAGAACACGCGTAGCACGGTGGCGACCGGCTCGTTCCTCCGCGCCTCGCTGTTCACCTCGGTGATCGCGTTCGGTGTCGCGCTCTTCGCGGTCGGTGTGGGCGTCGTGTTCGCCCTGATCGGCTGGACCCTGATGAAGCTGTCGCGGCCCGCCGCGGTGGCCACGGCGGCGGCTCGCGAGCCCGTCACCGTCTGACCTGCTCAGCACGCACGTCCCACAGCACGAGGGACGGTCGACCAACCGGTCGACCGTCCCTCGTTCTTTCGTCCCTCATCACCCTGCTGACCTGCTGCTCGGCCGGGTCGGCCCACCGTCTCCGGCCCTCCGGGCCGACCCGGCCGCCTCGCGGTGCACGTCCGCGGCGCGCCCTCCGGCGCGCCGGTTCAGGGCCGCCCGTCCCGCCGGTGCGGCCGGCGGAGCGCCACGACGAGCGAGCCGACCAGCAGCGCGACCCCGGCGCCGGCGAGCAGCACGATCAGCGCGAGCCCGCCGTCGATCCGGGCGCCCCAGGCGAACGAGACGATCCCGATGCCGACGACCGCCACCACCAGGCCCCACACCACCGTCCCGACCCGCAGCTCCGGCCCGGCCGGTGTGGCGGGCGCGGGCGCCGGAGCGGGAGCGGGTGCCGGCGTGGGTGGGGGTGCCGTGGTCGGCCGCGGCAGTGGTGCGGTCTCGGCCGCTGCGGCCGGCCGCGGCGCGTCCGCGCTCTCGCGGGACGTCGTGACCGTCTCCTCGGCGACCGGCAGCGGCCGCGTGGCCCCTGCGCTGTCCTGGTCCGGGGCGGCGGTGTCGTCCGCCGGCCCGGCCTCGTCCGCCGCGACCGGCTCGATCGCCCGGGTGGGGGTCTCGTCGTCCGCCGCGGGCAGCGGGCGGGTGTCGTCGGTGCTCATCACTGCTCCTCGATGGTCAGGTCGCCGGTGCCCATGCTGATCCGCAGGTGCAGCTGCGACGGGCCGCTGGACGCGGCCTGGTTGGCGAACGTGCGGTGCGAGATGCCGACGCCGTTCGCCTGATCGGTGCCACCGTCGAGCCGCCAGCTGACGGAGCCGGCGCCGAGGTCGACCGTCGCCGTGACGGCCGTGCCGTGCGGCACCACCACGGTGTAGTTGCCCACCGCGAGCCACAGCGGCACCTCGAGGGTGCTGGAGTCCATCGGCACCGAGCTCAGGTCGATGCGGGTGTTCCCGACGCCGGCGCGCACACCGCGTGCGGCCTCGGCGCGGTCGGACACCGTGACGGTGGACGACCCGTTGACCTGCTGGGCCTGCGACAGACCCGGGGAGGTCCAGTCGCTGCGCTCGCCGAGCGCGGCCGGTCCGGCGATCAGGACCGCGATGATCGCGACGGCGGTCAGCCCGCCGCTGCGACGCCCGCGCAGCCCGACCGCGATGGTCGCCAGGCCGGCGAGCACCACGGTGACCCCCGCCGCCGTGGCGACGACCGGGCCCGTGAAGTCGGTGGCGCGCTGCGCGATCAGCAGGCCGGCGAGCGTCAGCAGGCCGAGCGCCACCACGCTGCCCACCCACGGCAGGCCGGCGGAGCGCCGGACCGGTGAGGGGTACACGGGTGTGGCCGTCGCGACGGGGCGTGGCGGGACGGGTCCGGGGGAGTACGGAGGCTGCGGCGGGTAGCCGGGACGGCCGGACGGCGCAGCAGCTCCGGGGTACGGCCCGTAGGGGCCGGGCGGCGGGTAGGCGCCGGGGCCACCGGGCTGGCCGGTCGTCGGGGTCTGGGGTGCGGCGCCGTAGGCAGCGGGTGCCGGCATCTGCGCGGCCGGGCGGTAGCCGGCTGCGGCCGTGGAGGTGGTCGACGCCGTGCCGGGCGCCGGGGGCACGGGTGCTCCGGGCGGCACCGGGCCCCCCGGGAACGGGCCGTAGGGCGTCGGCGGGCGCGGGGTGGTGGTCCGGTGGGATGCGGCGGTCGCGACCAGCACGACGGCGCCCACCACGGCGGCCACCCAGAACAGGCCCTGGATCCAGCCGGGGACGTGGCCGTCGAAGCCGAAGGAGGAGCCACGTCCCAGCCCGACGAGCAGCATCACGAGTGCGCCGAGCAGCGCGATGTCCGGGTGCCCCAACGTCAGGCCCTCGAGGTGGATGCGGCCGTCCCGCTGCTCCGGGAGCAGGGCCCAGCCGATGGCGTAGAGCACCAGGCCGAAGCCGCCCAGCAGCACGGTGACGGCGACGATGCCGCGCACCAGCAGCGGGTCGACCCCGAACCGGGCGGCCAGGCCGCCGCAGACACCACCGATCCAGCGGTCGTCGGAACGGTAGAGCCCGGTGCGGCGGATCGCGGCGAAGAACCCCGCCTGCGGGGCGGGCGCCGGCCCGGGTGCCGGCGTCGGGGAGGTCGGGTTGTCCATGTCCCGATCGTCCGCCGCAGCGTCCCGTCGCCACCATCGGGTGACCCCCTGAGCGCACCCTGAACCGCCCCTGATCCTGCCCCGGCGGCTGCCCTCACCTGCACCCGGACGTGTCACGATCGACCTGTGTGGACCGCTCCCGTGCCGCCTCCCAGGCCGCCGCGCCTGCCGTGGCGGCGCCCGGCCCAGGGCCGTCGGCTGGCCGGGGTGGCCATCGGGCTGGCCGCGCACCTCGGCATCTCGGTCCGCCTGGTGCGGATCCTCTTCGTGGTGCTGACGCCGGTGCTCGGCGTCGGGCCGCTGCTCTACGCGTTCTGGTGGCTGACGGTCCCCGAGGGCGATCCGGCCGAGGCGGCCGAGGCCGCGCGGCCCGCGGCGTTCGCCCGGCTGGCCCGCCGGCAGGGCACCGACGGCACGCCCAGCCGTCTCCCGGTGACGGACGTGGCCGTCGGCGTGCTCCTGATGGCGGGCGCGGCCGCGCTGCTGCTCGCCCGGCAGGAGGGGTCGCTCGGGCTGCAGTGGGTGCTGCCGGCGATGCTCGTCGCGGCCGGTCTGGTGCTCGCGTGGAGCCAGCTGGACGCCGTGCAGCGCGGACGGCTGCGGGAGCGCGCCGGTGGCCGCGTACCCGTCAGCGTGCTGCGCCTGGTCGGCGGCGTGGTGCTGGCCGGCGTCGGGGTGCTGCTGCTGGTGGGTGGCGCCACCGGGCAGGGCATCGCGCCGGCCGTGCTGCTGCAGGCGGTGGTCGCGGCGGTCGCCGTGCTGGCCGGCGTCGGGCTGGTGCTGGCGCCGTGGTGGCTGCGGCTGTGGCGCGAGCTGGGGGACGAGCGCGCCGCCCGGGCCCGCGAGGCGGAGCGGGC
>NCKG01000052.1:0-9968 GCA_002279095.1 Cellulomonas sp. 14-74-6 | reverse complement strand
ACCGCCCCGCAGGGTGTCATCCCGCAGCAGCGCTCCGTCGCCGCAGGCACCGCCGTGCCGGCAGGTCCGGTCGCCGACGACGTCCTGGACCTCGAGGCCGCCTGGGCGACCTTCAAGGACACGGGCTGTCCCCAGGCGCGCGAGCGCCTGATCATGAACTTCGTGCCGCTGGTCACGGCCGTCGCCAGCCGGGTGGGGATGCGTCTGCCGAGCATGGTGGAGCACGCGGACCTGGTGTCGTACGGCATGTTCGGACTGATCGACGCCATCGAGAAGTACGAGCTGGGTCGTTCCGTGAAGTTCGAGTCGTACGCGTCCTCGCGGATCCGCGGCGCGATCATCGACGAGCTGCGCGCGATGGACTGGGTGCCCCGCTCCGTCCGGACCAAGGCCCGTGCCGTCGACCGTGCCTACAGCGAGCTCGAGGCGACTCTGCACCGCTCACCGAGCGAGCACGAGGTGGCGGGCCACCTGCAGATGCCGGTCGAGGAGCTGCGCTCCGTGCTCGGTCAGCTGTCCTCCGTCAACGTGGCTGCGCTCGACGAGATGCTGGGCGGGGACGACCGGCCCGGCTCCGTGTCCCTCGGGGACACCCTCGGCGACGAGCGGTCGGAGGACCCCGCGCGGTCGGTGGAGGCCCAGGAGACCAAGTTCCTGCTGGCGCGAGCCATCGAGCAGCTCGGCGAGCGTGAGCGGATGGTCGTGGTCCTCTACTACTACGAGGGCATGACATTGGCCGAGATCGGCCGGCTGCTCGGCGTGACCGAGTCCCGCATCTCGCAGATGCACACCGCGGCGATGGCCCGGCTCCGGACGCGACTGGTCGAGGCCGAGCGCGGCTGACGAGGCGGAGCGCGTCTGAAGCGACCGCGGACGCCTGACGGCGTCCGGACGAACCCGGTCGAACGCCGTCCTCACCCGGCGGGTGTCACCGGGAGCAGCACGACCGGCCCGCCACCCGGCAGCACGGTCATCGGGTCCAGGTACCGGTCACCCTCGCGCAGGCCCCAGTGCACGCAGCTGCGGGGTGCGCAGTGGCCGCCGGACCCGTCGAGAGTCCCCAGGACCTCACCCGCACCCACCTGCTGGCCGACGACCACGGCAGCCAGCACCGGCTCGACGCTGCTCCGCCGGCCGTCGGGGTGGAGCACCGACACCACTCCCCGGTCCACCACCGTGCCGGCGAACGTCACGGTGCCGGCGGCTGGCGCCAGGACGGGCGTGCCGTCGCCCAGCCACAGGTCCACGCCCCGGTGGCCGGCTGACCACCGCTGCGCAGGAGCCCGGAAGTGGTGTGCGAACGACGGGGTGCCCGGGACCGGGGCCCGGTAGACGGCCACAGGCCCGCCGGACGGGGCGGTGCCACGCGGCGCGCCGGCACCGGTCACCCGCCCCGAGACGGACGCGCTCGGTGCCGCCGGGGCGGCGACCGCGCCGACGAGGAGCGCCGTGATGGCGGCGAGCCTGCCGACGGCTCGCGCACGACGGCCTCGGGCGACGGGGACAGATGCCGTCGGGACCGGCGCAGGTGGGGGAGCAGCGGACCGCACCGGACGAGCCAACCGTTCGCCCGACCGGGTCGACGCTCTCCACGTCCGTCGTGGTGCCGCACCTGCATCCGGACGGGGCTGTGGGTGCTCGAACGCGACCGACCCGGGACCTCTCGCGGCACACCCGCCTTCGGCTGCCGCCCCCGTCCGTGGGCAGCACGCTGCTCTCCCTCCGCCGCGGTGCCCCGTCGCAGACCAGGGCGCAGGCACCCATCCGGTAGCATGGCCCCGGCGGCCGGTCCGTACCGGTCGACTTCCCGCGTCATCTCCTGCCCTTACGGCCCTCGGGCCGCCACGGGTGGGGCCGAGCATCGCAGCGGTCCGGGCCACGCCCGGCGCGGTGCACCGGCTGACGCCAGGGGCACCGACCGACCGGTCGGGGCCGACAACCGAGCCGCGGTGTGCCCGTCCTGGACGGGACCCGCACGAGTGCGCACGCCCTGGGCGAGCGCCGGAAGGACCGTGCCATGGCCGTCGTGACCATGCGCCAGCTGCTGGAGAGCGGTGTCCACTTCGGGCACCAGACCCGCCGCTGGAACCCCAAGATGAAGCGCTTCATCTTCACCGAGCGCAACGGCATCTACATCGTCGACCTGCAGCAGTCGCTGACCTTCATCGACAGCGCGTACGACTTCGTCAGCCAGACCGTCGCGCATGGCGGCACGGTGCTGTTCGTCGGCACCAAGAAGCAGGCGCAGGAGCCGGTCGCCGAGCAGGCCGCGCGCGTGGGCATGCCCTACGTCAACCAGCGCTGGCTGGGCGGCATGCTGACCAACTTCTCCACGGTGCACAAGCGCCTGCAGCGCCTCAAGGAGCTCGAGCAGATCGACTTCGACGACGTCGCGGCCTCCGGCCTGACGAAGAAGGAGCTGCTCGTCCTGCGCCGCGAGAAGGACAAGCTCTCCAAGACCCTCGGCGGCATCCGTGACATGGCCAAGGTGCCGTCCGCGGTGTGGATCGTCGACACCAACAAGGAGCACCTCGCCGTCGACGAGGCCCGCAAGCTGGGCATCCCGGTCGTCGCGATCCTGGACACCAACTGCGACCCCGACCAGGTCGACTACCCGATCCCGGGCAACGACGACGCGATCCGCGCCGTCCAGCTGCTCACCCGCGTGATCGCCGACGCGGTCGCCGACGGTCTGCTCAAGCGCCACTCCGGCGCGCCGGCTGCCGCCGAGGGTGCCGGCACGGTCGAGGCCGAGCCGCTGGCGGAGTGGGAGCGCGAGCTGCTCGCCGGTGCCGAGGCCGACCTGGCCGCCGCCGACGTGACGCCCGCCGCCCAGCCTGAGGTCGCCGAGGCCGTCGAGGAGGTCGCGGAGCAGGTCGCGGAGACCCCCGTGGTCGAGACGCCCGCCGCCGAGGCGGCCGAGGTCGAGGCGGCCGAGGTCGAGGCGCCTGCCGCCGACGAGCCCGGCACCGACGCGCCGGCCGAGGCCTGAGCACCCACCACGAGCACACGAGGACAGGAACCACTGATGGCGAACTACTCGGTCGCTGACATCAAGGCGCTCCGTGAGAAGACCGGCGCCGGCATGCTCGACGTCAAGAAGGCGCTCGACGAGGCGGACGGCGACTCGGAGAAGGCGCTGGAGATCATCCGCGTCAAGGGCCTGAAGGGCATCGGCAAGCGCGAGGGTCGCTCCGCCTCCGACGGTCTGGTGACCGCGTGGGTCGGCCCGACGGCCGACGGCGAGGGTCAGAGCGCGGTGCTGCTCGAGGTCAACTCGGAGACGGACTTCGTCGCCAAGAACCAGACCTTCATCTCCTTCGCGGACCGCGTGCTCGCGGCGGCGGTCTCCTCCGGCGCCCGTGACGCGGACGCGCTGCTCGCCGCCGACTCGGACGGCACCCCGGTGCAGTCCGTGGTCGACGACATCGCGGCGACCATCGGCGAGAAGATCGTCGTCCGGCGGCTCGCCCGCCTGGCCGGCGAGCACGTCGAGGTCTACCTGCACAAGGTCAACAAGGACCTGCCCCCGCAGGTCGGCGTGCTGGTCGCCACGGACGCTGCCGGCGCCTCGGTCGCCCGCGACATCGCCACGCACATCGCGGCGTACTCGCCGACCTACCTCACCCGTGAGGACGTCCCCGCGGACGTCGTCGCGAGCGAGCGGCACATCGCCGAGGAGACCGCGCGTGGTGAGGGCAAGCCCGAGGCTGCCCTGCCGAAGATCGTCGAGGGTCGCCTCGTCGGCTTCTTCAAGGAGAACGTCCTGGTCGACCAGGCGTTCGCCCGCGACGCCAAGAAGTCCGTCGGCCAGGTCCTCGCCGAGGTCGGTGGCACCGTCACCGGTTTCGCGCGGTTCCGCGTCGGCGCCTGAGCGCCACCGTGCCGGTGACCGGTGCCCTACGGGGCCCGGTCACCGGCACGTCAGCATCAC
Source organism: Cellulomonas sp. 14-74-6 (assembly GCA_002279095.1). GTDB lineage: Bacteria > Actinomycetota > Actinomycetes > Actinomycetales > Cellulomonadaceae > Cellulomonas. The sequence goes on along the minus strand of NCKG01000052.1, from coordinate 6,034 downwards.
CCCGCCGCACCCGGGCGGACCGGCCACCAGTGGAGGACATGTGAGCCCGCAGGGCAAGGATCGCTCCGACAAGTGGACCCGGCGGGTGCTGCTCAAGCTCTCCGGAGAGTCGTTCGGCGGCGGCAGCGTCGGGCTCGCGGCGGACGTGGTGCGGCGCATCGCGGACGAGATCGCGGTGGCCGTGCGCAACGGCGTGCAGGTGGCGATCGTCGTCGGTGGCGGCAACTTCTTCCGTGGGGCCGAGCTGGCGCAGAACGGCATGGACCGGGCGCGTGCCGACTACATGGGCATGCTGGGCACGGTGATGTACTGCCTGGCGCTGCACGACTTCCTGGAGCAGGCCGGCGTCAGCACCCGCGTGCAGACCGCGATCACGATGGGCCAGGTCGCCGAGCCGTACATCCCGCTGCGGGCGATCCGGCACCTGGAGAAGGGCCGCGTCGTGATCTTCGGCGCCGGCGCGGGCATGCCGTTCTTCTCCACGGACACGGTGGCGGTGCAGCGGGCGCTCGAGACCCACTGCCAAGATGTGCTGATGGGCAAGAACGGCGTGGACGGCGTTTACAGCGCCGACCCGCACCGCGACCCGTCGGCCCGCAAGCTCGACCACCTGACCTACACCGAGGCGCTGGTCCAGGGCCTCGAGGTGATGGATGCCACGGCCCTGTCCCTGTGCCGTGACAACGACGTCCGCATGGTCGTGTTCGGCCTCGAGGAGCGCGGGAACGTCACCCGCGCGCTCGACGGTGAGAGGATCGGCACGCTCGTCACGACGAGCTGAATCCCAGCCCACGACCCCGTCCCCACCCGCATCGCAGCACGAAGGAGCTCGGCGTGATCGACGAGACCCTCCTCGAGGCCGAGGAGAAGATGGACAAGGCGATCGAGGTCGCGAAGGACGACTTCTCGTCGATCCGCACCGGCCGTGCGAACGCGGCGATGTTCTCCAAGATCCTGGTCGACTACTACGGGAGCCCGACGCCGCTGCAGCAGCTGGCGTCCTTCAACGTGCCCGAGGCGCGCACGATGCTGATCTCGCCGTTCGACAAGTCGTCGATGCACGGCATCGAGAAGGCCATCCGCGACTCGGACCTGGGCGTGAACCCCACCGACGACGGCGGCGTGATCCGCGTGGTGCTGCCGGCCCTGACCGCCGAGCGGCGCAAGGACTTCGTCAAGCTCGCGAAGACCAAGGCTGAGGACGCCCGCGTGTCGGTGCGCAGCGTGCGCCGGCACGCCAAGGAGGAGCTCGACCGGATCGCCCGTGACGGCGAGGCCGGCGAGGACGAGGTCGCCCGCGCCGAGAAGGAGCTCGAGGCCCTCACCCGCAAGCACGTCGAGCTGATCGACCACCTGCTCGCGACCAAGGAGAGCGAGCTGCTCGAGGTCTGATGTCGCAGCTCGCCGCCCCCCGCACCCCGACTCCGGGCCGTGACCTGCCGGTCGCGGTCGCGGTGGGTCTCGGCCTGCTCGCGGTTGTGGTCGCCTCGCTGTTCATCCGCAAGGAGGCGTTCGGCGTCCTCGTGGCGATCCTGGTGTCCGGGGCCATGTGGGAGCTCGCGCGCGCGTTCACGCGCCGCGACGTGCACCTGCCGCTGGTCCCGCTGATCGTCGGCTCGATCGGGATCCTCGTGTCGGCATACACCGCCGGTCCGGAGGCGCTCATCGTGGCGTTCGTCCTCACCGTCGGCGGTGCCGTGGTCTGGCGCGTGCTGGACGGCTCCGGCCGCCCGGCGCTGCGCGACTCGACGGCGGCGGCGTTCGCTGCGGCGTACCTGCCGTTCCTCGCCGGCTTCGCGATGCTGATGCTCGCCCAGCCGGACGGGCCGTCCCGCACGCTCGTGTTCGTCCTGCTCGCGGTGGCGAGCGACGTCGGTGGCTACTCCGTGGGGGTGCTGCTCGGACGGCATCCGCTCGCGCCGAGCGTCAGCCCGAAGAAGAGCTGGGAGGGGCTGGCCGGATCGGTGGTGCTGGCCTGCGTGGTCGGCGTGGTCGGCGTGCAGATGGCCTTCGGCGCGCAGCCCTACGTGGGGGTGCTGCTGGGCCTCGCCACGGTGTGCACCGCAACGCTCGGCGACCTGTCGGAGTCGATGCTGAAGCGGGACCTCGAGCTGAAGGACATGGGCAGCCTGCTGCCCGGCCACGGCGGCCTGCTCGACCGGCTCGACTCGTTGCTGCTCACGGCGCCCGCCGTGTACCTGGTGCTCGCCGTGCTGGTGCCGGCCCGATGACCGGCACCCCGGTCCGGCTGGACCTCTCCTCGCCGTCCCGCGGTCCGCGGGGCAAGCCGCCGCGCCACTTCGTCGACCTGACGCCGTCGGAGCGTGCGGCGGCCGTGCAGGCGCTCGGTCAGCCGGCGTTCCGGGCCCGGCAGCTCGCGACGCACTACTTCACGCACCTCACCGTGGACCCGGAGGCGATGACCGACCTGCCGGCCGCCGCACGGGACACGCTCGCCGCCGACCTGTTCCCACCGCTGCTGACCCCGGCGCGCACCTTGACCGCCGACCGTGGGACCACGGTCAAGGCGCTGTGGCACCTGTTCGACGGCGCCCGCGTCGAGTCGGTGCTGATGCGGTACCCGGACCGTGCCACGCTCTGCGTCTCCAGCCAGGCCGGCTGCGGTCTGGCCTGCGCCTTCTGCGCCACCGGTCAGCTGGGGCTCACCCGGAACCTGTCGACGGCCGAGATCGTCGAGCAGGTGCGACGCGCGGCGCGCTCCCTCGCGGACGGCGAGGTGGCCGGCGGTGCGACCCGGCTGAGCAACGTGGTCTTCATGGGGATGGGGGAGCCCCTGGCGAACTACCGCTCGGTGATGGCCACCGTGCGGCTCCTGGTCGCGGCCCCGCCGGAGGGTCTCGGTCTGTCCGCGCGCAACGTCACGGTGTCGACCGTCGGGCTGGTGCCGGCGATGGACCGGCTGGCCGACGAGGGCATCCCCGTGACGCTGGCGCTCTCGCTGCACGCCCCGGACGACGAGCTGCGCAGCGAGCTGGTCCCGGTGAACACACGGTGGAGCGTCGACGAGGCGATCGACAGCGCGCGCCGGTACTTCGACAGGACGGGCCGTCGGGTGTCGATCGAGTACGCGCTGATCCGCGACGTGAACGACCACGCCTGGCGCGCCGACCTGCTGGGGGAGAAGCTCGCGGCGCGGGGTCAGGGGTGGGTGCACTGCAACCCGATCCCGCTCAACCCGGTGCCGGGCTCCCGCTGGACGGCGAGCGACCCCGCCGTGGAGGCGGAGTTCGTCGCGCGGCTGCGTGCGCACGGCATCCCGACGACGGTGCGGGACACCCGCGGCAGCGAGATCGACGGCGCGTGCGGTCAGCTCGCGGCGGTCGAGGACGAGGCGGCCGGTGCGCCGGCGAGCGAGGAGGAGCGGTGAGCGACGGGATGTTCCGCACGGTCTCCAGCGTGCGGCGCGGGTACGACCCGGACGAGGTCGACGAGTTCTTCTCGCACGCGCGGTCGATGTACGAGCAGGGGCCCGCGGGGGGCCTGTCCGGCAAGGACGTCCGCCGGGTCTCGTTCTCGATGATCCGCGGCGGGTACGTCACCGCGGCGGTCGACGCCGCCCTGGACCGCCTGGAGGCGGCGTTCGTGGCGCGGTCCCGTGCCGACTTCGTCGCCCAGCGGGGCCAGGAGGCGTGGCTGGCGCACCTCGGTGAGCAGGCGCGCACGCTGTACGGCCGGCTGGGCCGTCCCGACGGTGACCGGTTCGCGCCGCCCGAGGGGCGGCAGCCAGGGTACGAGCCGGCCGACGTCGACCAGCTCTGCCACCGGCTGGTCGCCTACTTCGACACGGGCGCGCCGCTGACCGCCGCGGAGGTGCGCAACGCCACGTTCCGCTCCCGCAGCGGCAAGAACGGGTACGACGAGGCCTCGGTCGACGCGTTCTTCGGTCGCGCCGTCGAGGTGCTCCTCGGCGTCGAGTGAGCACGGTGTCGGGTGAGCACGCCGCTGTGACGGGGAGCGCACGTCGTTCGGTGGTGCTGCTGGGCTCCACCGGCTCGATCGGCACCCAGGCGCTCGACGTCATCGACCGGTTCCCCGAGCGGTTCGAGGTGGTGGGCCTCTCCGCGGGCGGCGGGAACGTCGAGCTGCTCGTGGCGCAGGTGCGTGCCCACCACGTGCCGGTCGTGGCCGTGGCCGACGAGGCGGCCGGCGCGGCGGTCCGCGAGCGTCTCGACGGGACCGGGACGCACGTGCTGACCGGAGCGGACGCCGCGGCGCGCGTCGCTGCGGAGGGAGCCGACGTCGTGCTCAACGGCATCACCGGCTCCGTCGGTCTGGGGCCGACGCTGGACGCGCTCGGCGCCGGCAGCACGCTCGCGCTGGCCAACAAGGAGTCCCTGGTGGTGGGCGGGCCCCTGGTCCGCGCGGCGCAGCGCCGGCAGGACCAGCTGGTCCCGGTGGACTCCGAGCACTCGGCGATCGCCCAGGCGCTGCGGTCCGGCACGCACGCCGAGGTCCGCCGGCTGGTGCTGACGGCCTCGGGCGGCCCGTTCCGGGGGAGGACGCTCGACGAGCGCAAGGCCGCCACGGCGGCACAGGCGCTGGCGCACCCGACGTGGTCGATGGGCCCGGTGGTCACGATCAACTCGGCGACGATGGTGAACAAGGGCCTCGAGCTGATCGAGGCGCACCTGTTGTTCGACGTGCCGCCGCAGGACATCACCGTGGTGGTGCACCCGCAGTCGGTCGTGCACTCGATGGTGGAGTTCGTGGACGGCTCCACCGTCGCCCAGGCGTCCCCGCCGGACATGCGCCTGCCGATCGCGCTGGGCCTGTCCTGGCCCGAGCGGCTCGACGGCGTGGTGCCGGCCTGCGACTGGTCCGGCCCGACGGCGTGGACCTTCGAGCCCCTGGACGAGGACGCGTTCCCCGCCGTGCGGCTCGCCCGTGCCGCCCTGGCGGCGTCGCCGACGCACCCTGCCGTCTACAACGCGGCGAACGAGGAGTCCGTCGCCGCATTCCTGGCCGGTCGTATCGGGTTCCTCGACATCGTCGCGACGGTCGGCCGCGTGCTCGACGAGCATGCAGGCACGGCCGCGGATTGCATCGACCTGCCGACCGTGCTCACCGCGGAGCGGTGGGCCCGCGTGCGTGCCCGACAGCTGCTCGACGAGCGCTGACCGACGCGGCCTGCGCCTGACGACGCCGGTCAGCGTCCGCCGCTGCGGCGCTCCGTCAACGTCTCGGCCTCGTCGGCGAGGCGAGCCGCCCAGCCGGCGGCCGTCACCTCGGCGCTGCGCACGAGGCCTCGCGCCCATCGCGGGGACCGGTGCCCCACCCACGGCAGGTGGAGCAGAGGCGAGTCCGCTCCTGTCACCAGGTCGGCCAGCGTCCGGCCTGCGAGGTTCGCGGCGGCGACCCCGTCGTCCCCGTAGCCCCCTGCCCAGCCGAGCCCGGACTCCGGGTCGAGGCCTACCGTCGGATGACCGTCACGCGGGACACCGACCGGTCCGCCCCAACGGTGCGTGACCGCGACGCCGTCGGCCGCGGGGAACAGGCTCCGCAGGCTGCGCTCGAACCGCTCCCACGGTGCGCCCAGGTCCCCGGGGACCTCGTCGAACGCCCGGATCGCGCCGCCCGCCGCCCGCCCTCCCAGCACCAGCCGGTCGTCCGCCGTCCGGACGCCGCGGAGCGCCAGGTGCGCGACGTCCTCGAAGGTCCCCCCCGGCCGCAGGCCGATCCGGTCCCAGACCTGCTGGTCCAGCGGCTCAGTCGCCAACAGCTGCGTGCGCACCGGTGCGACGTCGCGGGCGGAGCCGGGCAGCTGCGCCGACCAGGCCTCGACGGCACGCACCACCCACCGGGCGCGCACGGTGCCGTGGAGCGTCACCGCGGCACGCGGTGAGATGCGCACCGCCCGCGTCTGCTCGACCAGCCTCGCGCCGCGCGACACGACCAGGTCCGCCAGGTGACGCACCAGCGCGGCCGGTTGGAGGAAGGCGCAGTCCGGCGTGTACGCCCCACCGAGCACGCCGTCGGCCACCACATAAGCGGCGACTTCGTCGGGCCCGAGAAG
>NCKG01000349.1:0-1494 GCA_002279095.1 Cellulomonas sp. 14-74-6 | reverse complement strand
AACATGGCCAAGCGTGCCGAGCGGCTGCTGTCCGGCCTGGAGCAGGTACGCGCCTCCGACAAGGTGGCGCACCTGCGGTTCCCCGACCCGGCACCGTGCGGCAAGACACCGCTGACGGCGGAGGGCCTGTCGAAGTCGTACGGGTCGCTCGAGGTGTTCACCGACGTCGACCTGGCGATCGACCGCGGGTCCAAGGTGGTGGTGCTGGGCCTCAACGGCGCGGGCAAGACGACGCTGCTGCGGATCCTCGGCGGTCTGGAGCCCAGCGACACGGGCGAGGTCCGCCCCGGTCACGGCCTCAAGCTCGGCTACTACGCCCAGGAGCACGAGACCCTGGACCTGTCCCGCACGGTGGTGGAGAACCTCCGCTCGGCGGCTCCCGACCTGACCGACACGCAGGTGCGCTCGGTGCTCGGCTCCTTCCTCTTCTCGGGGGACGACGCCGACAAGCCCGCGAACGTGCTCTCCGGCGGGGAGAAGACCAGGCTCGCGCTCGCGGCGCTGGTGGTCTCGAGCGCCAACGTGCTGCTGCTCGACGAGCCGACCAACAACCTGGACCCTGCATCGCGCGAGGAGATCCTCGCCGCGCTGCGCGGCTACGCGGGCGCGGTCGTGCTCGTCAGCCACGACGAGGGTGCCGTCGCGGCGCTGAACCCGGAGCGCGTGCTGCTGCTGCCGGACGGCGCGGAGGACCTGTGGGGACCGGACTACCTGGACCTGATCGCCCTGGCCTGACGCCTCATGCGCGGGACCACCCGGAGCGGCTGACGCCGTACCGAGCCTCGGCCGCCGCTCAGCGTGCCTCGGCGTCCTCCGGACGCCCGGGTGCCCGGCCCGCTGACCCGCCGCCGAGCTGCGCGTCCACCAACGCGTCCTCGGCGAGCTCGTCACGGCCGGGCCGGCGCCGTGGCCGCTTGTGCGACGGCCCGGCCGCAGCACCGTCCGCATCGACCTCACCGGAGCCCTCCACCGGTGGCGTCGTCGGGCCGACCGTCCCGTCCCGTCCCCCGTCGTCCGCCGCCGGCGCCCTCGTGGACGCGATCCCGTCCGCGTCGCCGGCGCGCCGTGCCGGTGCGGCGCCGCGCACCTGGCGGTCCTCCACCAGCTCGCGCCGCGCGGACCACACGGACGCGGCGAACCCGCCCAGGGCGAACACCCACCACTGGAACGCGTACGACAGGTGGGGTCCGGGGTCCGTGTTCGGCGGGTCCAGGGTGCCCAACGCCTGCGCCGGGGTGGGGTCCTCGGTCGAGACCGCCACGTAGAAGGGGTACGCGGTGCCGGCGGGGGCAGCGGCTCCGGCGGCCGCGAGCACCTGCGGGACGTCGATCGACTGCACCTGACCCGCGGGAGCCCCACGGGTCGACGCGGACTCCGGCATGCGCACGCGGCCGACCAGGGTGGTCGTACCGGCCGGCGGCGCCGCGGGGGTCGGTGCGGTCGACCCGTTGCTGCCGATCGGCACCCACCCGCGGTCGACCACCAGCACGGACC
>NCKG01000348.1:0-1509 GCA_002279095.1 Cellulomonas sp. 14-74-6 | reverse complement strand
GCACGCACGGCCCCGTGCCGAGGCGCGCCAGCCCGGCCCGGTCGCCGTCGGCGAGGGAGGTGACGTTCACCGCCGCCGTCGGGTTCATCAGCTGGGTCGGGTCGTTCACGTGGCCCAGCCCCACCAGGTGGGCGAGCTCGTGCGTCACGACGCCCTGGGCGAGCGCGGTGCCGTTGGCTGAGCCGAGCAGCTGGGTGATCGCGGGTCCGTCGAGCACCACGATGCCGCTGACGTAGTGCGCCGTCCCGTGCAGTGTCACGGAGGAGGAGCCGGCGCTCCCGGCGACGTCGCCGGCGAGCTCCGGCGTCTCCGTCGGGGTGGACCACGCGATCAGGACGGGCGCCCAGCGGCGCCCGTAGCGTTCCGGCTGGTACACCGGCCGATGCTCCGTGGGCACCTCGGTGGTGCTGCCGTCGGCGACGAACTGCAGCCCGGTCGCCTCGGAGATGCGTGCCAGTCCCGTGGCGATCAGGCCGTCCCCGCCCACAGGAGCACCGTCCGTGCGGACGACGTAGTGGAGGGGGCGGCACGGGTCGTAGGTGACCGGTGAGACGCCGTCGGACTGGGTCTGCAGGAAGCTGTACGGCCCGGTGGTCGGCGCACCGAGCGGGGGAGTGCCGAGCGGGACCGCCGACTCCTCACGCCCCGGCGGAGGTGCGTTGCGGGTGGCGGCGGCAGCGCCGAGCCGTCCGCTGAGCCACACGGTCGTCAGGCCCAGCACCAGCACGAGGACCACGGCCAGCAAGCCCCGACGCCGGGGTGGACGGCTGCTGAGCGGGACGGCGAGTGCCTCGGTGACCGGCGGAGCGCTCGACGCCCGGGCCCACTCCGACGGTGCGACGTCCCCGGGAGGCCGCCACGGGCGCTGCGGGTCGCGTGGCCGGCGCTCCGGCCACCACGGCGGCTCGCTCATCACTCCTCCGCCTCGCGTCGGACGAGCGCACGCAGCTGCTCCACGTAGCCGCCGCCGAACAGCAGCGCGTGCACGCCGACCGGGTAGAGCTGGTGCAGCCCCACGCGGTGCTGCCAGCCGCGACGCAGCGGATGGACGTCCTGGTACGCCTCGAGCACCAGCTCGAGGTACGGCAGGCCGAACAGGGCCAGCATCGCCAGGTCGGTCTCCCGGTGACCGCCGTGCGCGGCGGGATCGACGAGCGTCGCGCCCGCGACGGTCCACACGACGTTGCCCGACCACAGGTCGCCGTGCAGGCGGGCCGGGGTGTCGTCGTCGTCCAGGGCACGGCTGCGCAGCCGGTCGGCGAGCCGTGCCAGGCCGTCCAGGGTCGTGTCGTCGACCGTCGACGAGCGGCGCAGCTCGACGGCGAGCGGGAGGAGACGGCACTCCGCGAGGAAGGCGCCCCAGGACGCGTAATGGCCGGCCGCCATGGGCAGCGGATGATCGAGCGGCCCGAAGAAGCCGTCGCCCGACCACCCGTCGGGCGGCACGCCGAAGGCGTGGGCGCCGGCGTCGTGCAGGGCGGCGAGCCCGTGTCCCAGGTCGCGTGCCGC
>NCKG01000347.1:0-1510 GCA_002279095.1 Cellulomonas sp. 14-74-6 | reverse complement strand
CCCTTGTGAGAGTCCTACAAGCCGATCAGCTCGCGGGCACCACGCCGTCGAGGCGCCCGAGCGCGACCGACGTCTGGAGCACGTACGAGTCGCGTGCGTCCAGCGGGTCCCAGCCCGTGATCTCCGCGACGCGACGCAGGCGGTACCGGACCGTGTTGGGGTGCACGTAGAGCGACCGGGCCGCCGCCTCGAGCGAACGTCCGGTGCCGAGGTACGCGGTCAAGGTGTCGAGCAGGGCGCCCTGGCCCGCGGCGAGCGGCGCGTAGGCCCGCGCGACCAGCTGGCGGCGGGCGGTGGTGTCCCCGACCAGGACGCGTTCCGGGAGCAGCTCGTCCGCCTGGACCGGTCGCGGGGCGTTCGCCCAGGCCGCGGCCGCCTGGAGGCCGGCCAGCGCTGCGCGGGCCGAGCGTGCGCAATCGGCGAGGTCCTGGGCCGGCGGCCCCACCACGACGGGCCCCGGACCGAACCGCGGCAGCAGGCTGGTGACCACGGCGCCGAGGTCTCCGTCTCCGGAGAGGAACACGACGAGACGGTCGCCCTGGATGCCGACGAGGACGTCGGCCTCGCGACGCGTCGCCCGGCGCAGGTCGGTGGCGCGAACCTCGTCCAGCGAGGACGTCGTCGTGCCGACCACCACGAGCATCGCGCCGTGGCTGCGCCAGCCGAGCGCGGCGACCCTGGACCGGAGCGAGTCGTCGACGTCGCCGCGGACCAGCGAGTCGACGACCAGCGCCTCGAGGCGGGCGTCCCACGCGCCCCGCACCTCCGCCGCACGGGCGTAGACGTCCGCCGCGGAGAAGGCGACCTCGCGGGAGTAGCGCAGCACCGCCTCGCGCAGCTCCCGCTCCTCGCCCGGGGCGGCGAGGCGGTCGCTGTGCGCCTCGACGACGTCCACGCCGATGCGCACCAGCTGCAGCGTGTGCTGCAACGAGATCGACCGGGTGAGCTCGGGCGGTGCGCCGGAGAAGATCTCCCCGGCTCCGGCCGGTGCGCGGGTCGGGTCCGAGAACCACTGCACGAAGGCGGTGATGCCCGCCTGGGCGACCAGTCCCACCCACGACCGGTCCTCGGCGGGCAGTGCCCGGTACCACTCGAGGTCGGCGTCGAGGCGGCGCATCGTCGCCGCGGCGAGGTCGCCCGCGGCCTCCCGCACGCGGCGCTGCGTCTCCGGGCTGGTGGAGGGCGACGGTGCCACCCGTGGTCCGCGCGGGGGGCGGTGCGTGCCGTCGGGGCCCCGTCCCGCTGTCGTCGACGGACGACCGTCAGCGGGTCCGCCCCGGGGGCTCGCAGGGTTCATGCCCGGAGCATACGGGCGCACTTGTGGGGAGTCGACAAACGGCGCCGAACGCGTCGTCGGGCGGCGGAGGTCACGGCGGGCACCGGGCGGCCCTGCACGGGCTCCGCATAGCCGGGTGCGGCGGGACGCCCTCGGCTATGGTCGCTGCATGGCACTCCTGCCTCGTCTCCGTCAGCTGATCCGACGCCCGTCGTTGGCATCACGCGTCGGAGC
>NCKG01000346.1:0-1515 GCA_002279095.1 Cellulomonas sp. 14-74-6 | reverse complement strand
CTGGCTTATTTAGCGCGCCCGGCAGTGGCATCCGCACGCGCTTCCAACGCAGGTATTCTGTTTTATGATGCCCACCCTCGCGGAGCCGTTCCAGGTAGCCGGCCGGGTCCGCGAGGCCGTCGGGGTGGTCGATGCGGAGCCCGTCGATCGTGCCCTCGCGCAGCAGCTGCAGCACGAGCGCGTGCGTGGCGTCGAAGACGGCCGGGTCCTCGACCCGGACCGCTACCAGCGTGTCGACGTCGAAGAAGCGTCGGTAGTTCAGCTCCTCGTCGGCGACCCGCCAGTAGGCCAGCCGGTAGTGCTGCCGCTCCAGCAGCTCGGCGAGCGGGAGCGACTCCGTGCCCGTGCGCACCGGGAACACGTGCTCGTGGTAGCGCAGCACCGCCCGCGTGCCGTCGCCCAGCACGTCCTCCTGCTCGAGCGTCAGCTCACCACGCGCCAGCACCGTCCCGATCCGGTCGCCCAGCACGGGGATCAGGAGCGCACCTTCGCCCCCCGACCAGTCGACGTCGAACCAGGAGGCGTAGGGGCTGTCCGGCCCCTCGGCCAGCACCGACCACAGCGGCTGGTTGTGCCAGACGGGGGTGGGCACCGCCATGTGGTTCGGCACGACGTCGAGCACCAGGCCGAGCCCCGCGTCGTGCGCCGTCCCGGCCAGCCGGTGCAGGCCGTCGAGGCCTCCCAGCGCGGGGGAGACCTCGTCGTGCGCCACCACGTCGTAGCCGTGGGTGGACCCGGGCGCCGCGCGCAGCACGGGGGACAGGTACAGATGGCTCACGCCCAGGCTGGCGTAGTAGGGCACCTGCGCGGCGACGTCGTCGAACGTCAGGTCCGGTCCCAGCTGCAGGCGGTACGTCGACACCGGGACCGGCCGGCCGGGGGAGGCCAGCCGCCGGACCGGCGTCGCGCGCTCGCTCACGAGGCCTGCCGGGGGGCGGCGGGCGCTCGTCTCACCTTGGCGGCCTCCCGCGCCGCTGCCTCGGCCGCACCGGAACCGGACGCCACCGGTGCGGGTGCGGCAGGCGGACGGGTCAGCAGCACCAGCGACCGCTGCGCCAAGGTCAGCCGCGCCCGGGGGCGCAGCACCTTGCCGGCCGGCACCTGGGAGTCGGTGTCCAGGACCGCCGTCCACTGCTCGCCGTAGTCCCGCTTCGGCAGCGCGAACGTCGTCTTCTCGAAGTGGCCGTTGAACAGCATGAGGAAGCTGTCGTCGACGATCGGCTCGCCCCGCCCGTCCGGCTCGACGATCGCCTCGCCGTTGAGGAACACCATGACGGACCGCGCCTGGTCGTTGTTCCAGGCCGAGTCCTCCATGTGCTGGCCCGCCGGGGTGAACCAGGCGATGTCCCGCAGGTCCGACTCGCCGCCGTGGTCCGGCCGGCCGGCGAAGAACCGCCGACGGCGGAACACCGCGTGGTCGGACCGCAGCTGGATCACCCGGCGGGCGAACTCCAGCAGCTCCTCGCGGTCCTCGTCGAGGTCCCAGTCCACCCATGCGATCTCGTTGTCCTGGCA
>NCKG01000345.1:0-1525 GCA_002279095.1 Cellulomonas sp. 14-74-6 | reverse complement strand
GCTCGCGGAACAGCGACTGCGGAAGCGTCACGAACTCGGGAGTGGCGATGCCGGCCCGTCCCGCCACGGTCTTGGCGATCGGCTTGCTCCAGGCGACCCGGCTGGCGCGCGGGCCGGTGCCGAGCACCCGGAGGCCGAGCAGGGCGAGCACGTCCCGGACGGAGCCGTCCTCACCGCTGGCCCCGTGCAGCAGCGGCCACACGAGGTCCGGCGCGAGCTCGGTGAGGACAGGCACCAGGTCGGCGTCGACGTCGTGCACCGTGACCTCCGCACCTGTCGAGCGCAGCGCCTCCGCGACGCGCCGTCCGGAACGGAGCGAGACGTCCCGCTCGTGGGAGAGGCCCCCGGCGAGCACGACGATCCGGGGGGCGGACGGGGTGGGGTTCACGCTGCTGCGCTCCAGTCGAAACGGTCCGTCGAGCGGCGGACGGGGAACAAGCGGTGGTGCGAGGAGGAACGACGTCGGTTGTGCGCGACCGGTCACCAGAGGCGGGATCCTGTGGAATCGGCCGGGAGCCGCCGTCAGGCGACGTCCGGACCCGGCGACTGCACCACGTCGTCGGACGCACCGGCGGCGGTGCCGAACAGCTCGACCAGCTCCGACTCGCCGGACACGACCGTCGCCAGCCGACGGACGCCCTCGCGGATGCGCTCGGGCGTCGGGTAGCAGAACGACAGCCGCATGTGGTTGGCGCCCTGGCCGTCGTAGTAGAAGGCGGTGCCGGGCACGTAGGCCACCCGCGCGGTGACGGCGCGGGGCAGCATCTCCTTGGCGTCCAGGCCGTCGGGCAGCTTCACCCAGGTGTAGAAGCCGCCGTCCGGGACGGTCCAGCGGCAGTCCGGCAGGTGCTCGGCGAGCGCCCCCACCATCGCGTCGCGCCGCTCGCGGTACATCTCGCGGTACTTCTTGATCTGGCCGCGCCAGTCGCAGGTGGACAGGTAGGCGGAGATCGCCAGCTGGGAGGCGTTCGACGGGCACAGGATGGCCGACTCGCTGGCGAGCACCAGCTTCTCGCGCACCGCGTGCGGGGCCACCACCCAGCCGACCCGGTAGCCGGGGGCGAACGTCTTGGAGAAGGAGCCGAGGTACAGCACGCCCTCGTCGTCCAGGCCACGCATCGCCGTCAGCGGCTCGCTGTCGAAGCCGAGCAGCCCGTAGGGGTTGTCCTCGAGCACCAGCACGCCGTGCCGGCGGGCGATCTCCAGCACCTGGGGCCGGCGCTCGGCGGACAACGACACACCGGCGGGGTTGTGGAAGTTGGGGACCGTGTAGAGGAACTTCACGCGGCGACCTGCGGCCTCGAGGCGCACCAGCGTCTCCTCGAGCGCGGCCGGCATCAGCCCGTGCTCGTCGATCGGCGTGTGCACCACGTCGGCCTGGTAGGCGCGGAACACACCGAGTGCGCCGACGTACGACGGCGCCTCCGCGACGACGACGTCGCCCGGGTTGATGAAGATGCGCGTGACCAGGTCCAACGCCTGCTGCGAGCCGGTGGTGACCACCACGTCGTCGGGGTGCGCGTCG
>NCKG01000051.1:0-10228 GCA_002279095.1 Cellulomonas sp. 14-74-6 | reverse complement strand
CCGCCAGCACGGCGGCCGCCACTCCCCCGACCGTGGCCACGGCCAGCACGCCGGCCGCCAGGCTGCCGAGCGCGGCCCCGGCGGACACGACCAGCGGTCCGGCCGCGAGCCCGGCGTCCTGGAACAGCCGCCACACGCCGAGGAACTGCGAGCGGACGGCCGCGGGCGCCACGTCGGCACCCAACGTCATCAGCAGCCCGGAGCCCACCCCGTTGGCCAGCCCCATCACCATCGCGACGACCGACAGGGTGCCGACGGACCGCGACAGGGGCAGCGCCGCGATCGACAGGCCCAGCAGCACCATCGACGGCACTGCGACCCACAGCCGCCCCCGGCGGTCCATCACCTTGCCGGCCGGGTAGAACACCAGCATGTCGAGCGCGCCCGAGACGCCGTAGACCAGGCTGGTCGTGGCCGGCGCCAGCCCCAGGTGCTCGCCCCACAGCGGCAGCACGACCTGGCGCGCCCCTCGCGTCGCGCCGACGAGCAGCACGGCGACGCCCAAGGTGGCGAACACGCTCCCGTTCTCCCGCAGCACGCGCACCAGCGGCACGCGGGGCGCCTCGCGCCGGGCAGCGGTCGCCTCGGCGGCCACGTCCGGGACGGCCGCGACGATGACGAGGGTGACCACCGTGACGCCCACCGCGAGCCAGTAGGCACCGGGCGTCCCCGCCAGGTGCACCACACCGGCACCGAGGAACGGCCCCAGGAACACGCCCATCCGGCCGACCCCGCCCAGCGTGGACAGCGCCCGCGCTCGGTACAGCGGTGGCGTGATCTCGGTCAGGTACGCCTGCCTGGCCAGGAGGAACACGGCGTTGGCACCTCCGGTGACCAGCACCGCCACGCCGAACACCAGCAGGCTCTGCGCGGTGGCCAACCCCACGAGCGCCGCGATGGCGAGCACGGCCGCGGCCAGCATGGCCCGCCGGTCACCCCAGCGAGCCGCCAGGGCACCGGCCGGCACGTCCGCGAGGATCTGACCGAGGCCGAGGAACGCCGCCAGCAGACCGGCGACCGCGAGCGAGGCGCCCAGCTGCGAGGCCGACACCGCCACCATCGGCGTCACCGCGCCGATGCCGACCTCGAACGCGAGCGCCGGGCCGAACACCCCAGCGACGGCCGACCGCGAGAGGAAGCCACCCATCGCGTTCTGCTGAGCGCGGACGGGGCTGGACATCGGCCCCATTCTCCTCCCGACGTCACGGCTCGCACGGCCGACGGGACGGCTCACACGCCGGGAGGCTGCTCACCTTCCGACGGGGCCGACGGCAGCAGCACCACCGCCGCCAGGCCCCCCAGCCGGCTACCGGCGAGCGTCACGTCACCGCCCTGCTCACGGGCGAGCTCACGCGCGATCGCCAGCCCGAGCCCCGCACCGCCCGCCTCCCGCTCGCGCGCCTCGTCGAGGCGGACGAACCGCTCGAACACCCGCTCCCGGTCCGCCACCGGAACGCCCCGGCCGTCGTCCTCCACCACCACCCGGCAGGCGTCTGCCCGCTGGTCGATCACCACGCGCACCCGGCTGCTCGCGTGACGGGTGGCGTTGTCCACCAGGTTGCGCAGCACGCGGGTGACCCGTTCCCCGTCCGCGACGGCGTGCCCGCTGCCGAGCACCTCGACCGGCACCCGAGCCGCGGTCCCGGCGAGGCCGTCCGCCACCGCCCGCAGGTCCACCCGGGCCGGATGAGCGGGCCGCGCGCCGACCCGCGCGAGCAGCAGCAGGTCGTCCACCAGGGCCTGCATCCGCAGGGCCTCCGGCTCCAGCTCGGCGGCGAGCTCCGCCACCGTCCACGTGCCGGGGTGCGACCGCGCGACGTCGACCGTCGCCCGCAGCGCCGCGAGCGGCGACCGCAGCTCGTGAGCGGCGTCGGCGACGAACGTCCGCTGCCGCGACGCCGCCCGGTCCAGCCGCTCCAGCATCTCGTTGAGGGTCCGCGCCAGCGCCGCGAGCTCGTCGTCCGCCGCGGGGACGGGCAGCCCGCCACCGCCACCCGCCGCGGCGACCTGCGCCGCGCCCCGGCGCAGCTGCTCGACCGGGTGCAACGCGCGCCCGACGGCGAGCCACAGGGCCAGCGTCACCAGCACGGTCAGCAGCGGGACGACGATCAGCAGCGCCACGCGCAGGGCTCCGAGCAGCCCCTGCACCTCGCCGAGCGGCAGGCTGACCACCACCGTCGCCGGCGACCCCCGGTACGTGACGGCGTGCAGCGCGACGCGGCCCGGTCGGCTGTAGGCGTCGTCGGCGGTGCTGAGCACCAGCACACCGGTGCCGGCGCTGGAGCGGAGGGCCGACAACGGTCCGGGGGGCAGCACCGGCAGCGTCCGGCTGGCGTTCGGGGAGGACGCGAGCACGCCGCCCTGCTCGTCCAGCAGCTGGGCGACCTCGCCCGCCTCGACGGTCGGCAGCGTGGCGGGCAGCGTGTCGCTCTCCACGAGCCCGGTCACCACGCCGACCCGGTCCCGCAGCAGCCCGTCCAGCGCCGCCAGCCGGCTGCGCGACAGCACCGCCGTCAACGCGAAGGCCCCGGCGACGAGCGCCACCGCGACGGCCGCCGCCGTCAGCACGGTCAGCCGCAGCCGCAGCGACAGGCCGCGCCAGCGCCGTCCGCCGCCGCGCCGCTCCGTCGTCATCCCGCCATCCGGTACCCGGCACCGCGGACGGTGAGCACCGCGTCGCGGCCGAGCTTGCGTCGCAGGTAGCCGACGTACACCTCCACCACGTTCAGGTCCTCACCGGGGGCGTCCCACACGTGGTCGCGCAGCTCGACCTTGCCGACCACCCGGTCGGCGTGCCGCATCAGGTACTCGAGCAGCGCGAGCTCGCGCACCGTGAGGGCGACGGGCTCCCCGCCGCGCGTCAGCGAGCGGGTGGCCGGGTCGAGCTCGAGGTCGCCGACGCGCAGCACGGCCGGACGCTCGGCGACGGGCCGGCGCAGCAGGGCGCGGATCCGGGCGACGAGCACGACGAACGAGAACGGCTTGGTCAGGTAGTCGTCCGCGCCGACGTCGAGGCCGTCGGCCACGTCGTGCTCCCCGTCCTTGGCCGACAGCAGCAGCACCGGCGTCCACACGTCCCGCGCCCGCAGCTCGCGCACCACGTCGTAGCCGTGCCGGCGCGGCAGCATGATGTCCAGCACGATGGCGTCGTAGTCGCGGTCGGTCGCCAGCTCCAGGCCGTGCTCGCCGTCGTAGGCGACGTCGACCGCGAACCCCTCCGCCGTCAGCCCCCGCTGCAGCGCACGGACCAGGCCGCGCTCGTCGTCCACCACCAGCACGCGCACGCGGTCAGCATCCCATCGCCGTCCGACCGTGTGCCGCGACGGCGCGGACGCCGCGGCCGCCGGCTCTCAGCAGCCCCTCAGAGGCGGGGGTGCACCCTGGTGCCATGACGAGCGATGTGACGACCGTCCCCTCGGACGCCCCGCGTCTCCCACGCCGCGGCCTGTCCGCACGGGCGCGGTGGGCGGTGCCCGTCGCGGTCGGTGCCGTGGTGGTGGCGGCATTCGCCGCGGCACCGCTGCTGGCGGACGCCGGTTCGGCGGGGCTCCCCGACATCACGGCCCAGCAGCTGGTGACCAAGGTGCTCGAGGCCAAGCCGGTGCCGATGTCCGGCACGGTGGTCTACACGGCGCGGCTCGGCCTGCCCGACATCTCCTCGCTCGGCGCCGTCAGCGGCACGGTCAGCCCGGCCGACCCGATCAACCTCCTCTCCGGCAGCTCGACGCTGCGGATGTGGACGGACGGCGCCGGCCGCTCGCGCGTGTCGCTGCTGGGTGCGACCTCGGAGTACTCGGTGGTGCACGACACGACGCAGGCGTGGACCTACTCCTCCAAGCAGGACGCCGTCACCCACTACACGCTCTCCGCCGCCGACGCCGCGAAGCTCAAGGCCGAGCAGCAGAAGCCCGCGCAGACGCCGGTTCCCGGCGCCTCCGAGCTGCCGACGCCGTCCCAGGCCGCCGACCAGGCACTCAGCCAGGCGCAGCAGTACTCGACGGTCACGCTGGACAGCCAGACGACCGTGGCCGGCCGCGGCGCCTACCAGCTGGTGGTGACGCCGAAGACGAGCGGGACCCTGGTGGCGCACATCGTCGTGACGGTCGACGCAGCCACGTACACGCCGCTGCGGGTGCAGGTGTGGAGCACCGACAACGCGAAGGCGCCCGCGCTCGAGGTCGGCTTCACCGACGTGTCGTTCACGAAGCCGTCCGACGCGGTGCTGTCGTTCTCCGCCCCGCCCGGCGCCAAGGTGACCGACAAGACCATCACCCTGCCGCAGCACACGGACGCCACCAAGCCGACGCCGTCGCCCACGGCGGGCGCGCTGCCGCAGAACGTGACCGTCACCGGGACCGGCTGGGCCAGCGTGGTCGAGGTGCGCGGCGTGAACGTCTCGGCGCTGCTGTCCGGGAACGCCACGGCCGCCGCGGCAGCCGCCCGCGAGCTGCCGCACCCGCCGACCGCCCAGGGTCAGGACGTGGTCAGCCAGTTCATGGGCAGCGACGGCAGCGGCCCGTCGAAGTCCGGGTCGGGTCTGAGCGCCAGCACGCTGTACGACGGCCTGACCAAGGCGGTCCCCGGCGGCCGGCTGCTCTCCTCCGCCCTGGTGTCGGTGCTGATCCTGGACGACGGCCGGGTGCTGGCCGGTGCCGTTCCCGGTGCCACGCTGCAGCAGCTCGCCGGATGACCGGCCTGCCGACAGGGGTTCGGGGCTCAGCTCCCGGCACCCCGCCCGAGGGTTCCCCGGTACCCGGCGCTGCGGCGCCGGGTACCGGCACGTCCGCGGCGACCGCAACCACCGCCACCGCGATCCGTCCCGCCGCCGAACCCAGGGGCGGCGGGACGTCCGCGATCCGCACCAGCGGGTTGACCAAGCGCTTCCGGTCCGGCCAGGTCGCCGTGGACCACCTGGAGCTGGAGGTGCCCCGCGGTGCGGTGTTCGGCTTCCTCGGACCCAACGGCTCCGGCAAGACGACGACGATCCGCATGCTGCTGGGCCTGGTGCGCCCCACGAGCGGTCAGGCCTGGCTGCTCGGCGAGCCGATGCCGGACGCGGCTGCCGCGGTGCTGCCCCGGGTCGGCGCGCTGGTCGAGGGTCCTGCCTTCCAGCCGTACCTCTCCGGACGGGCGAACCTCCACCGCCTCGAGGCCGTCGACGCGACGGCGGACCCCCGCACCGCCACCGACCGGATCGACGCGGCGCTGGACCGGGTCGGTCTGACCGCGGCCGGGTCCAAGAAGTACCGCCAGTACTCCCTCGGCATGAAGCAGCGGCTCGGCCTCGCCGCGGCGATGCTGCGGCCGCGCGAGCTGCTGCTGCTCGACGAGCCGACCAACGGCCTCGACCCGCAGGGCACCCGCGAGGTGCGGCACCTGATCCGGGAGCTGTCCGCGGCCGGCACCACGGTGCTGGTCAGCTCGCACCTGCTCGCCGAGATCGAGCAGGTGTGCACCCACGTGGGCATCATGAGTCGCGGCCGGCTGGTGCTGTCCGGTGCCCGCGCGGAGCTGACGGACTCGCGGACCACACGGGCGACCGTGACGACCACCGCCACGGAGGCCCCGGCCGCCGCGCGGGTCCTCAACGGCCTCGGGCTCACGGACGTGTCGGTGACCGGCGACCGCGTGGAGGGTCTGCTGGGCGAGGTCCCGCCCGACCGGGTCTCCGCCGCGCTGGTCGGCGCCGACGTCCCCCTGCTCGGGCTGGACGTGCGCAGACCGAGCCTGGAGCAGGTGTTCGTCGAGCTGACCGGGGAGGGTTTCGATGTCGCACGCTGAGCCCGTCGTGGTCGCACCGCCGTCGGGGCCCGCACCCACCGGGCAACCCCTCGACCGACCGTCGCCGCAGCGGGGCGCCACCGGCCGGCTGGTCCGCAGCGAGCTGCGGCTCGTGTTCGGCCGTCGCCGCAACCAGGTGCTCCTGGCGGGCCTGTCGCTCGTGCCGCTGCTGATCGGCCTGATGATCTGGCTGACCCAGGACACCTCGACCAGTGGCGAGGGGCCGGGGTTCATCGGCCGGGTGTCCCAGAACGGCTTGTTCCTCGTCGTCGCCGCCCTGTTCCTCTGCCTGCCGTTCCTGCTGCCCCTGACCGTCGGCATCGCCTCGGGCGACTCGCTGGCCGGCGAGGCCAACGCCGGCACGCTGCGCTACCTGCTCGTGGTGCCGGTCGCACGAGGCCGGCTGCTGGCCGTCAAGGCGCTCGGCGCCCTGGCGTTCGTGGCCGCAGCGGTGCTGGCGATCGCCGTGGTGGGACTGATCGTCGGCGCCGCGCTGTTCGGCGTGCACGACATCGCGCTGATCTCCGGCGGGTCGGTGCCCATCGGCAACTCGGTGCTCCGGGTGGCGGGCATCGTGCTCTACGTCGGGGTGTCCATGACGGGGCTGGTCGCCGTCGGGCTGTTCTTCTCCACGCTGACCGAGGTGCCGATCGGCGCGATGGCCGCCACCGTGGTGACCGCGGTGGTCAGCGCCGTGCTCGACACGCTGCCGGCGCTGGCGCGCATCCACCCGTACCTGCTGACCCACCACTGGCTCGACTTCGCCGAGTTCCTGCGGATCGCGCCCGACGCGCACGTGCTCTGGGCCGGCGTGGGCGTGCAGGCCGCCTGGGTGGCGGTGTTCGGGGCGCTCGCGTGGAGCCGCTTCACCACGGCCGACGTCTCGTCCTGACGTCGGCGGCCCGCGGCGGTCGAGGCGGCCGGGTCGACGACCGTGCGGCGTCAGTCGAACAGCGTCGGGCCGTCCCCGAGCGCGACGGCCAGCCGGCCGTGCATCTCCGCGTCCAGCGCCGGCAGCGCGCCGAGCTCGAACCAGGCCGCCTCGGTGTTCTCGCCATCGGCCGGGTAGGGGTCGCCGCTGACGTGCCGGAACCGGAAGGTCAGGTCGAGGTACTGGGACCGGTCGCCGTTGGCATAGGTCATGGGCGGCAGCGCCCGCACCCGGGCGAGCCGCTCCGGGACGGCCACCACGCCGGCCTCCTCGAGCACCTCCCGGGCTGCAGCTGCGGCCGGCTGCTCACCGGGGTCGATGATGCCGGTCACGGGCGTCCAGCGGCCGTCGTCGGAGCGCCGCACCAGCAGCACGCGTTCCCCGGAGGCGTCGAGCACCACGGCGGTCACGCCCGAGAGCCACAGCAGGTCGTGGTCCACCTTGGCGCGCAGGGCGAGGACGAAGTCGGGGGTGGCCACGGGTCCGCATGCTACGTCCGGCGCGAGGCGCCACGGCTAGGGCTCGACGACGAAGCGCGTGGACCCGGTCGGTGTGGCGTCCTCGACGTCCACCCCGCTGACCGCGGCGTGCCGCGGGCCGCTGGCCAGCTCGTCGACCATCGTCCGTACCGGCTCGGGCTCCCCCTCCACCAGCGCCTCCACCGCTCCGTCCGCGCGGTTGCGCACCCAGCCGGTCACCCCGATCCGGGCTGCCTCGCGAGCCGCCCACCAGCGGAAGCCCACGCCCTGCACCTGTCCGTGCACCACGACGTGCTGTGCGATCACGCCTCCATAGTGGTCCAGGCGGCGCCGGTCGGCCGCCCGGACGACGGGTCGGCGCCGTCCCGTCTTGCATGGCGGGCAGCCGCCGTGCACGACGGGACGGCCACGACGCGGACCGCCACGGCGCCTCCTGCGCCCGGCACCGGGGAAGATGGCCGCGTGAGCACCGACACCCTGGCCCGCACGGACGGTGGCCGCCGCGTGCGGTGCGCCCTGTTCGTGGACTTCGACAACGTCTACATCGGGCTGCGCCGCCTCGACCCCGCGGCGGCCGAGGCCTTCGCCACCGACCCCGGGCACTGGCTCGCCGAGCTGGAGACCGGCAGCGACTCGCAGGGCGAGTTCAGCCGGCGGTTCCTGATCCGCGCCTGCTACCTGAACCCGTCGGTGTTCTCCGTCTACCGGCCCAACTTCACGCGCGCCGGCTTCCAGGTGGTCGACTGCCCGTCGCTGACCCAGCAGGGCAAGTCCAGCGCGGACATCAACCTGGTGCTGGACGCGGTGGACGCCCTCGCGGCGCCGACCCGGTACGAGGAGTTCGTCATCGTCTCGGCCGATGCGGACTTCACACCGCTGGCCCTGCGGTGCCGTGCCGCCGACCGCATGGTCACCATCATCACCGCGAGCCCCGCCGCCAGCGCCTACCGGGCCGTGGCCGACAACGTGATCACGGCCGACGCCCTGGCCGAGCTCGTCACCACGACCACGTCCCTCTCGGACGAGCCGCCGACCGCCACCGCGCCCGAGCCCGTCACGCCGGAGCCCGCCGCAGCCGAGCAGCCCCCCAGCACCGAGGAGAGGGCCGCAGGCCGGGGTGCTGCATCCGGTCGCACGACCGGCTCCCCCAGCACCAGCACGCCGGCCACCGCCCCTGCATCGGCTGCCCCGGCGCAGGCCGCGCAGACGCACCCGTCGCCGGCCGCCCGCCGTGCCGTGCTGCACCGGGTCCGCACCGCCGACCGTCCGGTGCCGCTGGGCGCCGTGGCGCAGGCCGCGCAGCAGGCCGACCCGGCGCTGCCAGGCTCCGGCTGGGGCGGCGCCGGCAGCTTCGCGGCGTGGCTGGGCCGCGTGCTGCCGGAGCTCGGCATGACCAGCCGGCCGCCGGGCTACGTGTGGGACCCGCAGCGGTTCGACGAGGCGGACCTGCCTGGTGTGGTCGCGGACACCGACCCGAGCGCCCTGACCCGCCAGGTGATCGCCGTGACGGACACACCGGGCCTGCCCGCCTCGGGCTACCGGAAGCTGCTGGAGAGCCTCGCGAGCGACATCGCCGCCCACCCGTTCGAGCGCGCCGAGACGTCCCGACGGGTCCGGGACGCCTGCCAGAAGGCGGGGGCCCAGGTGGGCCGCGCGACCGTGAACACCGTCATCTCAGGGATCCTCTACACCGGCCTCGAGCTGACCACCGCCCACCCGGCCGAGAAGCTGGCGCAGGCGTGGGCGGACAACGTCATCGGCCTGTGCCGGGGCGCCCGGATGGACCTGAGCAAGGGTGACGTCGCCGCGATCCGCGCCTGGGTGGGCGGCGGGCTGCTCGAGGGCTGAAGATCGAGGCGGCCGGTGCGATGAGCCCGACACCGCCGGCCGGTCTGTTGTTGAGGGGACGTCCGCGCCGGCCGTGGCGCGGCACCGTCCCGCCGTGCCAGCTCCGGAGGTCACCATGCTCGGACAGTCACCCGCGTTCAGCGGCTTCTCGGTCGACGACGTCGACAAGGCGGCCGAGTTCTACCGCGACGTGCTCGGCCTGACGGTCGGCGTGGACAACGGCATGCTGACGCTCCGGCTCGGGACGGGCGCCAGCGTGCTGGTCTACCCGAAGGGCGCCGACCACACCCCGGCGTCGTTCACGGTGCTGAACTTCCCGGTGCGCGACATCGACAGCACCGTCGCGACCCTGAGGGAGCGCGGCGTGGTGTTCGAGCGCTACCCGTCGATGGCGGAGTCGACCGACGAGGCCGGGGTGGTCCGGGGCGCGGGCGGGCCGCCGATCGCGTGGTTCACCGACCCCGCGGGCAACGTTCTGTCCGTCCTCGAGGACCGGTCTGTCCCTGCCTGAGCCCTGCCTGAGCCCTGCCTCAGCTCCCTGCCGCACCGCCGGTCCGGCCGGATCCCACGCCCACCGGCACGGTCAGCCGCGGGAGCGGTCCACCAGCCCACGCAGGTAGGCGGCCTGCCCGGCGTGCTCGGTGGCGTCCACCACGATGCTGACCAGCCGCACCCCGAGCGTGACGGGCGGCTGCCAGCGCCGGTCCACCACCCGGTCCAGCTCGGCATGGTTCAGGCCGCCGACGTAGTCGGCCGCGAACGCCGCGACGGCGTCGACGTAGCCGAGCAGGTCCTCGGCCGGGGCCACCACCTGGGCGACCTGTGCCGAGGTGTGCCCGTAGCCGGTGTCGTCCGCATCGAGCGCCAGGCCGAGCGTCTGGACCCACCCCTCCGACGTCCACGCCTGCTCCAGGCCGGCGACCTCCGCCAGCTGGGCGTCCTGCACGCGTGCGGCGTGCCACACCAACCAGGCGATCGAGTTGGCCTCGGCGTCCGGCCGGAACGCGAGGCCCTCGGCGTCCAGCCCTCCGGCGGCACGATGCAACACCTCGGGGATCCTGCTGAACAGCTCCGTGAGCAGTGTCGACACGTCCATGACCCACCTCCCGCCAGGGACGTTACGCCGCACCGGTGACGACCGCCCCGTGGCCGCGACCCCGGACCGCCGCCCACCGATCGCCGCCGGGGG
>NCKG01000050.1:0-10248 GCA_002279095.1 Cellulomonas sp. 14-74-6 | reverse complement strand
TCCGTCCCGCTCGCCCCGTCACGACGCGGTGCCGTGGCGGCTCTCGTTAGGAGCAACATGAGCGTCCTCCTGCTCGCCGGCGGACACGTCCTCGCCGGAAGCATGGTCAGCGCCTTCGACATCGGTGCGCTCGGCCGCAACTTCTGGGCCCTCACGGTCGACGGCCTGACCTACGGGTCCATCTACGCCCTGGTCGCGGTCGGCTACACGCTGGTCTACGGGGTGCTGCGCCTGATCAACTTCGCGCACTCCGAAATCTTCATGGTCGGCATGTTCGGCCAGTACGCGACGCTGATGCTGCTCGGCTTCAGTCCCAACGGGGACGCGTACCAGCAAGGCACGCTGCGGACGATCCTCTACCTGCTCCTCGCGATGGTCGGCGGCATGGCGGTCGCCGGCGGTGCCGCGGTGGGCCTCGAGCGCGTGGCGTACCGCCCGTTGCGCCGACGCGGGGCCCCGGCGCTCGTCTTCCTCATCACCGCCATCGGAGCCTCCTTCGTGCTGCAGGAGTTCGTGCACTTCGTGCTGCCCAAGCTGACCGGCGGCAACCTCGGCGGTGTCAACGCGCAGCAGCCCATCCGGCTGGTCCAGGCGACCGCCCAGTTCGACTTCGGCAACGCCACCGTGAACAACGTCGAGCTGGTGATCGTCGCCTCCGCCCTCGCGCTGGCCTTCGCCACCGACCGGTTCATCAACGCCACCAAGTTCGGCCGCGGCATCCGCGCCGTCGCGCAGGACCCGGTCACCGCCACGCTGATGGGCGTCTCGCGCGAGCGGGTCATCATGCTGACCTTCCTGGTCGGAGGCGTGCTCGCCGGTGCCGCCGGCCTGCTGTACACGCTGCGGGTGCCCAGCGGCATCGTCTACTCCGGCGGGTTCATCCTCGGCATCAAGGCCTTCGCCGCCGCCGTGCTCGGCGGCATCGGCAACCTGCGCGGCGCCCTGCTCGGCGGTCTGCTGCTCGGCGTGATGGAGCTGTACGGGCAGGCGCTGTTCGGCACCGAGTGGCGCGACGTCGTCGCCTTCGTGCTGCTGATCCTGGTGCTCATGTTCCGGCCGACCGGCATCCTGGGTGAGTCGTTGGGGAGGGCCCGCGCATGATCTCGCCGCACTCGCACAGCCACCGCTGCGCCGATCTCGAGGGGGCCCGCGCATGAGCACCGACACCGCCACCGCCCCGGCCGCACCGCACCTCGGCGTGGGCGACCGCATCCGGCTGTGGTGGGACACCCTGCCGCGGCAGACCCAGTGGCTGGTGGGTGTGCCGGCGATCCTGCTGATCGCCCTGCTGCCGGTGCTGCGCCCGCCGGTGCTCACCACGGTCGGCACCGACTTCGGCGGCGTGCTGGCGCAGTTCGGCATGTACGCACTGCTGGCGATCGGTCTGAACGTCGTCGTCGGCCAGGCCGGCCTCCTGGACCTCGGGTACGTCGGTTTCTACGCCGTCGGCGCCTACACGGTCGGCCTGATCACCAGCCCGGACAGCCCCTGGCGCGTGCACGGGCTCGACCCGAGCTGGGCCTGGCTGGCCGCCCTGCCGGTCGCCGTCGCCCTGACCGCCATCTCCGGCCTGATCCTCGGCTCGCCGACGCTGCGGCTGCGCGGCGACTACCTGGCGATCGTCACCCTCGGCTTCGGCGAGATCGTCCGGCTGCTCGCGGACAACCTGTCGAACATCACCGGCGGCGGTCGCGGCCTGTCCCGGATCGCCTACCCCGTGGTCGGGACCAGCAGCACCCGCCCCACCGGCGTGTTCTCCGCCGGCAACACCGCCCACCCGGTGAACTCCGGCACGGCGTGGTTCTGGCTCTCCCTGGTGCTGATCGTCGTGGTGCTCGTGCTCGTCGGGAACCTGGAGCGGTCACGCGTCGGCCGCGCCTGGGTGGCCATCCGCGAGGACGAGGACGCGGCCGAGATCATGGGCGTGCCGACGTTCAAGTTCAAGCTGTGGGCGTTCCTGATCGGCGCCTCGATCGGCGGCCTGTCCGGTGCGCTGTACGCAGGCCAGGTGCAGTTCGTCGTGCCGACCACGTTCAACGTGATCAACTCGATGCTGTTCCTGTCCGCCGTTGTGCTCGGTGGTCAGGGCAACAAGCTCGGTGTGATCCTCGGGGCGTTCATCGTCGTCTACCTGCCCAACTTCTTCATCGGGCGCACCAGCCTGTTCGGCATCCCGATCAACGGCAACGAGATCGCCAACTACAAGTACCTGTTCTTCGGCGTCGCCCTGATGGTGCTGATGATCTTCCGACCACAAGGCCTGTTCCCCGCCAGGCAGAAGCTGCTCACGTACGGCCGTGAGGTGTACGCCGCGGCACGGCGGGCGGCGGCGGCGCTCACGCACCGCACCGAGGAGACCGTGGGGGAGGTCCGATGAGCATCAACCCGCAGATGCCGGAGGCCGGGTCGGAGCACTCCGAGCAGCACCGGGGCACCGAGTCGCGGTACGTCACCGAGGACAGCGTCGCCGAGGAGTTCCTGCCCGACGGCGGCGTGATCGACGAGGTCCCCGTCGACGTCGCCGAGGTCAACCCCGACCTCGCGGACCCGTCGGTGGTCGCGGAGATGGTGGCGCCGGACCGGGCCATCCGCACCGAGGTCGGCGGAACGCTGCTGCAGATGGACGCCGTCACCGTGCGGTTCGGCGGCCTGACGGCGCTCGACGCCGTGAGCTTCGAGATCAAGCGCGGCGAGATCCTCGGCCTGATCGGTCCCAACGGCGCCGGCAAGACGACGTGCTTCAACACGATGACCGGCGTCTACCGCCCGACCACCGGCCAGGTGGTGTTCGACGGCCGGCCCATCGGCGCGATCAAGCGGAACCAGATCACTCGCCTCGGCATCGCCCGCACGTTCCAGAACATCCGGCTGTTCTCCGACATGACCGCGCTGGAGAACGTGATCGTCGGCACGGACGCCCGGCACCGCACCTCGGTGCCGGGGGCGGTGTTCCGGTCCAGACGACACCGCGCGGAGGAACGCGACGCGCTCGAGCGCGGCATGGCGCTGCTGGAGTTCGTCGGCATCGGCAAGCGGGCCACGCAGCAGGCGCGCAACCTGCCCTACGGCGACCAGCGTCGGCTCGAGATCGCTCGCGCACTCGCCACCGAGCCCAAGCTGCTGTGCCTGGACGAGCCGGCCGCCGGCTTCAACCCGGCCGAGAAGCAGCAGCTGATGGACCTGATCCGCAAGATCCGCGACGACGGCTACACCGTGCTGCTGATCGAGCACGACATGCGCCTGGTGATGGGCGTGACCGACCGCGTGGTGGTGCTGGAGTTCGGCCGCAAGATCGCCGACGGCCTCCCCGCGGACGTGTCCGCCGACCCGGCCGTGATCGCTGCCTACCTGGGGGTTCCCGACGATGCCACTGCTTGAGCTGAAGGACCTCACCGTCTCCTACGGCCGGATCGAGGCCGTGCGCGGCATCTCGCTCACGGTCGAGGAGGGCGAGCTGGTCACGCTGATCGGCGCCAACGGCGCGGGCAAGACGACCACGATGCGTGCGATCTCCGGCATCCGGCAGCTGTCCCGCGGGTCCGTCTGGTTCGACGGCAAGGACATCAGCCGGATGAAGGCGCACGAGCGGGTGCTGGCCGGCATCGTCCAGGCACCCGAGGGCCGTGGCGTGTTCCCCGGCATGACCGTGGTGGAGAACCTCGAGATGGGCGCCTACGCCCGGGTCTTCCCGACCAAGGCGGAGCACGACGAGACGCTGGCGCGGGTGTACGAGCTGTTCCCGCGCCTGCACGAGCGCCGTGACCAGGTGGGCGGAACGCTGTCCGGTGGTGAGCAGCAGATGCTCGCCATCGGCCGCGCGCTGATGGCCCGCCCTCGGCTGCTGCTGCTCGACGAGCCGTCCATGGGGCTGGCGCCGATGGTGATCCAGCAGATCTTCCGGATCGTCACCGAGATCAACTCCGCCGGGACGACGATCCTGCTCGTCGAGCAGAACGCCCAGCAGGCGCTGTCCCGGTCGCACCGCGCGTACATCCTGGAGACCGGTGAGGTGGTGGCCTCCGGCGCCGGCAAGGAGCTGCTCGCCGACCCGGCGGTCAAGCAGGCCTACCTCGGCGTCGCCTGACCGCGGCCTGAGCCCGACCCGGCGGCAGCCCGCCGTACCGGCCCACGCACACAGAACGCCCCGCCACCCGGGAACCGGGGGCGGGGCGTTCGTCGTCGATACGGAGCGTCAGCCCTTGACGACCTTGACGGTCACCTTGGCGGCGACCTCCGGGTGCAGGCGGACCTGCACCGAGTAGTCGCCGACCGACTTGATCGCCTGGGCGATCTCGATCTTGCGCTTGTCCACGGCCGGGGCCCCGGCGGCGACGAGCGCCGCGGCGATCTCGGCGGTGGTGACCGCGCCGAACAGCCGGCCGCTGTCGCCGGCCTTGGCGGCCACCGTCACCGGCTTGGACTGCAGCGAGTCGCGCGTGGCCTTCGCCTCGTCCAGCGTCGCGATCTCGCGCGCCTTCCGGGCCTTGCGGATGGCCGCGACGTCCTTCTCGGCACCCGTGGTCCACGGCGTGGCCAGGTTGCGCGGGATGAGGTAGTTGCGGGCGTACCCGTCCTTGACCTCGACCACGTCGCCCGGGGCGCCGAGGCCGGTGACCTCGTGGGTCAGGATGATCTTCGCCATGTCGGTCCCCTTCCTCAGCGTGCCGACGACGAGTACGGCAGCAGGGCCATCTCGCGGGCGTTCTTGACGGCGCGGGCGATCGCCCGCTGCTCCTGGACGGACACCCCGGTCACCCGGCGAGCGCGGATCTTCCCGCGGTCGGAGATGAACTTGCGCAGCAGCGCGGTGTCCTTGTAGTCGACGACGTCGATCTTCGACGCCTTCAGCGGGTTCTGCTTCTTCTTGGGCTTGCGAACGACGGGCTTGGCCATCGTGGTGCTCCTCGTCTGTCGGAGCCCCGGGCTTGCCCGGCCCGGGGATGGGAATCAGTTGTCTGTCAGAAGGGGGGCTCGTCGGAGTAGCCGCCGGCCGACCCACCCGCGGGCGTGGCCCACGGGTCGTCCTGCTGGCTGCCGCCGGAACCACCCTGACCGCCGTACCCGCCGCCGCCGAAGCCGCCACCACCGCCGAAGCCGCCGCCACCGCCGGACCGCTGGGTCCGGGTGACCTTGGCCGTGGCGTAGCGGAGCGACGGGCCGACCTCGTCCACCTGCAGCTCGACCACCGTGCGCTTCTCGCCCTCACGGGTCTCGTAGGAGCGCTGGACGAGCCGGCCGACGACGATGACGCGCGTGCCCTTGGTCAGCGACTCGGCGACCGACTCGGCCGCCTCCCGCCAGATCGAGCAGCGCATGAACAGCGTCTCGCCGTCCTTCCACTCGTTCGACTGGCGGTCGAACGTGCGGGGGGTGGACGCGACCGTGAAGTTCGCGACCGCGGCCCCGGACGGGGTGAAGCGCAGCTCCGGGTCCCCGGTCAGGTTCCCGATCACCGTGATGGTGGTCTCACCGGCCATGCCAGCTCCTCGCAGGTTCGTGTCGACTGACTTCGGCGCACGCTAGCGGCGGGCACCCACAACGGGTCAGGCGTCGGTGCGGAGCACCTTGGTGCGCAGCACGACCTCGTTGAGGCCCAGCTGGCGGTCGAGCTCCTTGGCGGTCGCGGCGCTCGCGGTGAAGTTGACGACGGCGTAGATGCCCTCGGCCTTCTTCTTGATGTCGTACGCGAGACGACGGCGGCCCCAGATGTCCACCTTGTCGACGCTGCCGCCGTCGGACTTGACGACCGACAAGTACTTGTCGAGCGACGGGGCGACGGTGCGCTCCTCGATCTCGGGGTCGAGGATGATCATGATCTCGTACTGACGCAGGCTCATACCCACCTCCTCTGGTCTTCGCGGCCACGGTCGGTCCGTGGCAGGAGGGTCTGTGCGTCCGCCCCCCGGGCAGCCGTCAGGACGACGACGAGCACGCGGGGCAGCGGTCCATCGTAGCGTGCGGCCCGCAGCCCCCGGTCCGGGGCTGTGGGCGACGCCTCTGCCGGGTATCGACGGCTCGGTATGCCGCGCAGCCGACGGGCCGTGTGCTCCTGCTACGGCGTCTTGGCAGGCGCCAGCCCGCCCGCCGTCGCCGATGTGGTCGGCACGGGCGCGGGTGTCGTCGGCGGCGGCGCCGCCGGACCGGTGGACACCGTGAGGGTCACGGACGACCCGGCCGGCACCGTCGCGCCGGATCCCGGCGAGGCCGAGATCACCCGGCCGGAGGGGACCGTGTCCGACGCCGCCGTGACGATCACCGCGGAGAGACCGGCGTTCTGCAGCGCGCCCGAGGCGTCGGCCTCGGTCCGGCCGACGAGGCCGCCGGGCACCTGCGCGGTGGTCGGCGCCTGGGTGGTCGGCGCGGTGGTCGGCGTCGCCGTGTCGGTCGGCGCGGTGGTCGGCGTCGCGGTCGGCTTGCTGCCGATCCACGCCGGCTGCGGGAAGTCGGACTTCGGCGTCCACTGCGGCATCGCGAGCACCGGCTTCATGTAGTCGGCCCAGAGCGCCGCCGGCCACGTGCCACCGGTGATCTCCCTGATGCCGGCGCCGAAGGGCGTGATCGTCTCCTGCGACTTGCCGTCCTCGCCCACCTGGCTCATCGCGACCACCGACGTGATGCTGGTGGTGAAGCCGTCGAACCACGCCGAGGTGGTGTTCGAGGACGTCCCGGTCTTGCCGGCGATCGGGATGTTCAACGGGCTGATCCACTGGCGCCCGGTCCCGGACTTGTTCTGCACCACCTGCTGCATCGCGTAGGTGGTGTCGGCGATGACGTCCGCCGCGAACGCCGGCTTGCCGGCGCTGCCGCCCTTGAAGGCCGTCTTGCCGTTGGAGTCGAGCACCTCGCGCACGATGAAGGTCGGGTGCTGCACGCCCTGCGCGGCGATCGTCGCGTAGGCGCCGGCCATCTCGAGCGGGTGCACGGTTCCCGAGCCCAGGACGTTGGAGTTCACCGGCGGGACGGTGGACGTGACGCCGGCGGCCTTGGCGGCAGCGGCCGACGCATCCTGCCCGACCTTCAGGTTCAGCTGGGCGTAGACGGTGTTGACCGACTCCGCCGTGGCCTTGACCAGGTCCATGTACCCCGGGTCGCCCTTCTCGTAGTTGACGACCTTGTTGTCCTTGCCCGTGGGGTCCCAGCCGGGGATGATCTGCGGCGACGCGCCGTTGAACGTCGTCTTCAGGCCGATGCCCTTCTGCAGGGCGGCGATCAGGGTGAACGGCTTGAACGTCGATCCGGCCTGGATCGCGTCGTACGTCGCCGTGTTCCGCTGGTCCTTCAGGTAGTCGGCGCCGCCGTAGAGCGCGACGATGGAGCCGTCGGCCTGGTTGACGCTGACGATCGCCACCCGCGTCCGTGGGTTCGGCGTCGCACCGTTGGCCAGCTTGCCCGAGTACAGGTCTCCGGCGGCGCGCACCGCCTCGTTCTGCACGGCCGGGTCGATGGTCGTGATGATCGAGTAGCCGCCGGTCTTGATGTCGCCGACCGACAGCTTCATCGATGTCTGCAGCTCGTCGAGCACCATCTGCAGCAGGTACCCGTTGGTGCCCGCCATGGCGTTCGACTGCGTGTACTGGACGGTCTGCGGGAACTCCTGCTTGTCCCGGTCGGCCTGGGAGAGGAACCCGCCCTTGACCATGAGGTCCAGCACGCGGTTCCAGCGGGCCTTCGCCTTGTCGGGGGCGTTGGCCGGGTCCCAGTTGTTGGGCGACGGGATGATGCCGGCGAGCAGCGCGGCCTGCGCGACGGTGAGGTCCTTCGCGTCGACACCGAAGTACGACTGGGCGGCGGCCTGGATACCGTAGGAGTCGCGGCCGAGGTAGATCGTGTTGAGGTACCTGCCGAGGATCTGGTCCTTGGACTCGGTGCGGCCGATCTTGATGGCGAGCATCGCCTCTTCGGCCTTGCCGACGTAGTTCGTCGTCGTGCGGTTCTTGTAGTACGTCTTCACGTACTGCTCGGTGAGCGTCGACGCGCCCTGCTGCGCGTTGCCGCGCAGGTTGTTCCACAGGGCGCGGACGATGCCCTTCGGGTCGACCCCGGCGTTCTGGTAGAAGGTCTGGTCCTCCGAGGCGACCACGGCCTTGCCGACGTACGACGGCAGCGTCGTGTAGTCGACGATGTCGCGCTTCTGGTCGGCGAACGTGCCCATCACCGGGCCGCGCGAACCGTCGGCGTTGTTGGCGAAGTAGACCGTGGAGGTCTGGAACTTCACCTGGGCGGACGGGGACGGGACCGTGAGCGTCGCGTAGGCGGCGACCGCGGCACCCAGCCCGACGAACACCAGGCCGAGGAGCGTGCCGAGCACGACGCGCCAGGACGGCAGCCAGCGCCGGAAACCGGTGACGGTGGACCGGGGGTAGTCGAAGAAGCGCCGGCGACCCGTGGTCCTGCCGCGGCCCGACCGGCCGGCTGCGGGACGACGGGTGGATCCCCGGCGGGACCGGGGAGGCGCGGAGCGCCGACTGCTCGCTGACAACGCAGGACCTTCCGGACGACGACGGGGACCGTCCCGACGCGCCAGGCAAAGCTGAACGGGCGCCCAGGACTCACAGCAGTATGGGGGACCGCCCCCTGCGAGGGCTGCTCAGCCGGCTTCACCGGCCAACTTTCACCGGATCGGCGCGAAGGCTCCGCGTGCCGACCGCCGCGCCTGCGCAGGCCCCGGAGCGCCGTGTCGGGCTCGTCTCCGTGCCCAGGCGGGTTGTGCCGACGCATCGGCTCGACGTACTCTGCAGATGTATCGAGTTGATACATCGGCGCTGGGGCGTCGTCCGACAGTACGCCGAGGGGGTGAGCCGTGCACGGACGGACCGACGTCCTGGAGCCCGCCATCCTGGGCCTGCTCGCCGAGTCGCCGATGCACGGGTACGAGCTGCGCAAGCGGCTCAACCTGGTGCTCGGCAGCTTCCGCGCCCTGTCCTACGGCTCCCTGTACCCGGCGCTGCGGTCGCTCGCCGAGCGGGGCCTGATCGTCGGCGCCGAGTCGACCGCGGCCGTCGGGGTCGAGCGCGCCGTGGCCAGCAAGCGGGCCCGCATCGTCTACGAGCTGACGGCCGAGGGCAAGGAGCACCTGCAGCAGGTGCTCGCCTCGTCGGGACCCGCGACCTGGGAGGACGAGAACTTCGACGTCCGCTTCGCGTTCTTCGCGCAGACGGACTCCGAGACGCGGCTGCGGATCCTCGAGGGACGCCGCACCCGGCTCACCGAGCGTCTCGAGGTGGTGCGGCAGTCGCTGAACCGCACCCGCGAGCGCATGGACGAGTACACGCTCGAGCTCCAGCGGCACGGCCTGGAGCAGGTCGAGCGCGAGGTCCGCTGGCTCGACGGGCTCATCGACAACGAGCGGAGCGTGCGTCCCGCGCGCTCCGTCGCACCGGCCAAGGGGACCGGCCGTCCGGCCCGTCCCGAGATCCACGCCGAGAGCAAACCTGCCCCGGCGCACACTGAAAAGGAGCGAGGATGACCTCCATCCGCGTGGCCATCGTCGGCGTGGGCAACTGCGCCTCGTCGCTGGTCCAGGGCGTCCAGTACTACAAGGACGCCGATGTCGACACCAAGGTGCCGGGCCTGATGCACGTGCAGTTCGGCCCGTACCACGTCCGTGACGTCGAGTTCGTGGCGGCGTTCGACGTCGACGCGAAGAAGGTCGGCTTCGACCTGTCCGAGGCGATCTTCGCGTCGGAGAACAACACCATCAAGATCTCCGACGTGCCCCCGCTCGGCGTGCCGGTGCAGCGCGGCGTGACCAACGACGGCCTCGGCAAGTACTACTCCGAGACCATCGAGGAGTCGGACGCCGAGCCGGTCGACATCGTCCAGGCGCTCAAGGACGCCAAGGTCGACGTGCTGGTCTCCTACCTGCCGGTCGGCTCCGAGATCGCGGACAAGTACTACGCGCAGTGCGCGATCGACGCGAACGTCGCGTTCGTCAACGCCCTGCCCGTGTTCATCGCGTCCGACCCGGAGTGGGCGAAGAAGTTCGAGGACGCCGGCGTGCCGATCGTCGGCGACGACATCAAGTCGCAGGTCGGCGCCACCATCACGCACCGCGTGCTGGCCCGCCTGTTCGAGGACCGCGGCGTGATCCTGGACCGCACGTACCAGCTGAACGTCGGCGGCAACATGGACTTCAAGAACATGCTGGAGCGCGATCGCCTGCAGTCCAAGAAGCTCTCCAAGACCCAGTCGGTCACCTCCAACCTGAACGACGGTCCGCTGTCGGGCAAGAAGGAGGACCGCAACGTC
>NCKG01000344.1:0-1540 GCA_002279095.1 Cellulomonas sp. 14-74-6 | reverse complement strand
GGGGTGATGCCGGTGCGGGGTCCAGCCGCACGAGGTCGACGTGGTCCTCCGCGACGTCGAGCACCTCCACCACCGGTACGGCGTCAGCCGCGCGCAACCACCGCAGTCCGGCCGCCTCGCAGGCGAAGAAGCCGCTCGGCGCGCCCGCACGTGCCTTGCGGTGCACCCGCGCGGTCATCGGTCGTCGGCCTGAAGGTGCAGGTGCTCGAACACCAGGCTGGTCTGGGTGTGGGCGACCTCCTGGCGCGTGGACAGGTGCTCGACGACGAAGGCGCGCAGCGCCTGCGAGTCGGCCACCGCCACGTGCACGAGCACGTCGTCCGAACCGCCCAGCAGGTATACGTCCTGCACCTCCGGACGCTCGGCCAGGGCACGGGCGAACCGGCCGAGCCGCGCTCGGGCCGCCGCCTGCAGCCGGACGGCGATGATCGCCTGCAACCCGCGGCCGAGCGCCTGGGGGTCCACCTGCGCGGTGAAGCCGCGCAGCACACCGGACTCGCGCAGGGCCCGGACACGCGCGTGGCACGTGGACGCCGCGATGCCGACGCGGGCGGCGAGGTCCTTGTTGGACTGTCGGCCGTCACGTTCCAGCTCGTGCAGGATCGCCCTGTCGACGTCGTCCAGGACTGCCGAGGATTCGGTCGACGCAGACCGTCGGGCAGAGCCCAAGGACGACGATCCGACTGACATGGACCGAACCTACCGAAGATCCTGCGGTGGTGACGCGCCGGAAACACGTGAAGTTCACAATCGTGTGTGACGTGAACCACACGGTGCACGTCCGGCCGGGATCGACCGGCCGCAGCCCGGACGACCAGGAGCACGTCGATGAAGGTGGGCATCCCCCGCGAGGTCAAGAACCGTGAGTACCGCGTCGCAGCCACCCCTGCGGGGGTGCACCGGCTGGCCGCCGCGGGCCACGAGGTGCTGGTCGAGGCCGGCGCCGGCGTCGGGTCGGCGATCGACGACGAGCAGTACCGGGCGGCCGGCTCCGTCGTCGTGCCGGATGCCGCCGCGGTGTGGACCGAGGCGGACGTCGTCTGCAAGGTCAAGGAACCGGTGCAGTCCGAGTACGGCTACCTGCGGGACGACCTCGTCCTGTTCACGTACCTGCACCTGGCCGCCGACCGTCCCGCCACGGACGCGCTGCTCGCCGCAGGGACCACGTCGATCGCGTACGAGACCGTGCGGCTCGCCGACGGCTCCCTCCCTCTGCTCGCGCCGATGAGCGAGGTCGCCGGCCGGCTCGCCACACAGGTGGGCGCCTACCACCTGATGCGGAACGAGGGCGGCCGCGGGGTGCTGCTCGGAGGCGTACCGGGGGTGGACGGCGCCCGTGTGGTGGTGCTGGGCGGCGGGACCGTCGGCTTCCACGCGGCGACGATCGCGGTCGGGATGCGTGCGCAGGTCACCGTCCTGGACGTGTCGGTGCCGCGGCTGCGGCGCCTCGACGTCGAGCTCGGGGGCGCCGTGCGGACCGTTGCGTCCAGCGCCTGGGCGGTGGAGGAGGCCCTGCTGGAGGCGGACCTGGTGATCGGTG
>NCKG01000343.1:0-1545 GCA_002279095.1 Cellulomonas sp. 14-74-6 | reverse complement strand
GGCCGCTCTCATCGCCGTTGCCGTGCTGCTCGGCCTCGCCGCCGTGATCGCGGCGTCCGTGGGCCTCGGCGAATGGCTCGCCGGCAGGTCCCTCGACGGCTGGGCGCTTCCCTCGGCCGCGGCGACGGCCCTGGCGGCCGTGCTGGCCAGGTTGGGAGCGACGGCCGTGCGCCGCGCCGCGGCCGGCCGACGCGCGGCCGCCGTCGTGGCCGACGGACGGGCGTCCATCGAGGGCACCGCGCGCGCCCGGCTGGTGGTCCCGGCCCAGCAGGTGATCGCCGAGCACCGGCGCACCCGTGAGCTGGTCGCCTCGGCGCGGTCGCTCGACGACTGAACCGCCCACAGTCCCCGTCAGCCGCCCGTCGTCGTCGGCCTCCGTTCCCAGCCGGCCGCGGGTGCGGCGGGCCGAGGGCAGCCTTCCGCCACGCGCCCCGCCACCGTCGGGGCCTCGGCGATGGAGGTACCGATGAGCACGCAGTCGATCCTGACGATCACGGGCTGGCTGGGATCGGACGTGAAGTACTCGCCCGGCGGCGACGGAGCCGTCCCGTACGCCTGGTTCCGGCTCGGCGCGACGCGCCGGTTCTACGACCGGGCCTCGGGGGAGTGGCGGGACGCCGCGACCCAGTGGTTCACGGTCAAGGTGTGGCGTCACGTCGCGGCGAACGTCGCGCAGTCGCTGCGCAAAGGGGACCCGGTGCTGGTGCACGGCAGGTTCGCCACCGACGAGTGGACCGGTCCGGACGGACCGCGGACGACGCTGGTCATCGAGGCCGATGCGCTGGGTCCGGACCTGACGTTCGGCAGCTCCCACTTCGCCCGGACCGTCAGCCCCGGCCGTGACCAGACGCCGGACGGAGCACCCGCCGACCTGAGCGGGTTGGCCGAGCTCGACGACGAGGCGCAGCCGGACGCCGCACAGGCGGAGCCGGACGGCGCGGCGGGGGCGCTGGGCCGCGCGTCCTCCGTGGAGCTCGGACCGGCCGACGGGGCCGACGACCCCGTCGACGACCTGTCGACGACCGCCCTCACGCTGGCCGGGAGCAGGTGATCGCCTAGGCTGGTGCACCGGCACCCGGCGACGACGCAGCGGCGCCGGCCCGCTGACAGCGAGGCCGGCCTGCTGCGATCCGCGCGACACCCGCGCGGGGCGACGGCGAGGCGTGCCGCCGCCGGCCGCGAGACCCCGCGCCGGCCACCCGAGCAGCGGAGCGGACAGCAGGCCAGTGGCTGAGTTCATCTACACCATGTACAAGGCGCGCAAGGCGCACGGCGACAAGGTCATCCTCGACGACGTCTCGCTCAACTTCCTCCCCGGCGCCAAGATCGGCGTCGTCGGCCCGAACGGGGCCGGGAAGTCGACGATCCTGCGCATCATGGCCGGCCTGGACCACCCGTCGAACGGCGAGGCGCGGCTGTCTCCCGGGTACACCGTCGGGATCCTGCAGCAGGAGCCGCCGCTCAACGAGGACAAGACGGTGCTCGGCAACGTCGAGGAGGGCGTCGCCGACATCAAGGGCAAGCTCGACCGCTACAACGAGATCT
>NCKG01000342.1:0-1549 GCA_002279095.1 Cellulomonas sp. 14-74-6 | reverse complement strand
AGCGCCAGAACCGCGGCTGGCCGACGACGAGCAGCCACAGCGCCACCAGGCATGCCGCGCCGCCGATCACCGCCGCCCAGCCCTCGCCGATCCGGGAGGACACGGCACCGAGCCCCAGCTCGCCGAGCCGCGGGCCACCGGCGACCACCACGGTGAACACCCCCTGCAGGC
Organism: Cellulomonas sp. 14-74-6; assembly: GCA_002279095.1. GTDB lineage: Bacteria > Actinomycetota > Actinomycetes > Actinomycetales > Cellulomonadaceae > Cellulomonas. The sequence continues at coordinate 1,378 of NCKG01000342.1, read as the reverse complement.
GCCCCCGCATGTCGTCGGGCGTGGCGGTCTGCAGGATCGTCTGGCGGAACACGGCGCTGGTGTTGTCCGCGGCACCCGCCACCGCCAGGGCCACCAGCACCGCCAGCAGCGCGCCCCACAGCACCTGCGCGGGGCTGTTCGGACCGACGTGCGCCAGCACCAGCCCGAACACCACGATCGACAGGCCCCACACCGTGATGGACCAGACGATGGTCTGGCCCTGCCACCGGACACGGGCCAGCCCGCCGGACAGCAGGCCGGACAGCACGGCGCCGACGGCGACCGCGGCGGTCAGCGCGCCCGTCGTCGTCGCCCCTCCGCCCAGGTACACCACGCCGATCGCGGGGAACAGCACACGCGGGGACGAGAACACCATCGCCGCGAGGTCCACCAGGAACGTCATGCGGACGTTCGGCTGGGTGCCCAGGTACCGCAGGCCGTCCAGCACCGAGCCGAGCCCGGCCCGCTGCCGGCCGTTGGCCGACCGCTCGGGCGGCACGGGCGGCAGCCGGTAGAGCGCCGCGAGCGCGAACGTGAACAGCACCGCATCGGTGCCGTAGGCAAGCCCGTACCCGCCGAAGGCCACCATGCCGGCCCCGACCAGCGGGCCGACGGTCAGCGCGATGTTCCAGCCCAGCGTCTGCCAGGCGTTGGCCGCGGGCATGTGCCGGGGCTCGAGCAGCCGCGGGATGATCGCGCCGCGCGCCGGGGAGTTGACCGCCCCGGCGCCGGACTCGAGCGCGACCAGGGCATAGAGGACGCCGACGGACGTGCTGTGCGCGAGAGCCTGGACGACGAGCCCGAGCACCGCCACCCACGCGACGGCCGACGCGACCAGGGCGACCGTGCGGCGGTCGGCGTGGTCGGCGATCGCCCCGCCGTACAGCCCGAACACCACCAGCGGCACCAGCGCGAACAGCCCCAGCACGCCGACCGCGAACGTCGACCGGGTCAGGTGGTACACCTGCAGGCCGACGGCCACCACGGTCAGCTGACCGCCGAGGTTGGACACCGACAGCCCGAGCCACAGCAGCCTGAACGCCGGGCTGACGCGCAGAGGTGTGGCGTCGAGCAGCAGGCGGGGCACCCGCAGATGGTAGGCAACCCGGCCTGCTGACCAGGACCTCGGCTCGCGCCGAGCGCGGGCAGCCCCTCCGCCGTCGCCGTCGCGAGGTCTCGAGGTACCGCCGGGCCGGCGCAGCGAGCAGCTCGAGGCCGAGGACCATTTCGATGTGTACGCCCGGTGGACGTACATCGGGCGCACAGGTCGAAGCTCGTGCCCGGTCGGCCCGGCCGACAGCTGCGGCCACGGTCCGTGCTGCGGGGCGCGGCGACTCCTCCGGGGTCGACCCGGGGGCCTGCGCGGCGGATGCGTGCC
>NCKG01000341.1:0-1558 GCA_002279095.1 Cellulomonas sp. 14-74-6 | reverse complement strand
CCGACGACGCCCGCTGTGGGTTCGGTCGCTCTGGAGGCGAGCGGTATGCCGACGCTCGATGCGATCAGGCCGAGGATGATGAGCCCAGCCGACCGCGGCGGCACCGCCGGTGACTGCGACGTCGTCGCCGGTGGCCGCGGCGTAGTTCGTGCGACCACGGGGGTGCGGGCCCGCTGGCGTTGCGGCTGCGGCTGGCTCGGTTGGGGTGCGCTCATGGTGGCGTCATCGGCACGGCCGAGGCCGGTGATGAGCGCCGGTACCGTGCCTGGTGGGGCGCTGGGGCGTTGGGAGGAGCACTCTTTCCTGCGAGAACAAGACTGTTCCCGTCCTCCAGCCGGGCACGCCTTGGGCTGCCCCGCGGACCGGGTTGGAACGGCCGCGACCTCAGGTCGGAACGACCGGGCGCCTGACTCGGGCGAATTCGTTCACCCAAGAGAGCGACACCTCTCGTGGCGTGAACGAGATGTCCCGCGCGGCCGAGATGATATGGACCACTACCCAAGGGGGACCTCACTGTGCCTGACATCGACCTGGATGCCGCCCGCACGCGGCTGACCGCACCTGACATCTCCGGGCAGGAGCTGGCCGACATTGCCGGCCGACACCCCAGCCTTCGGGTCCTGGTCGCCGCACACCCGGCTACCTACCCAGCATTGACCACATGGCTCAGTGGCCTGGGCGACCCAGCGGTCGACGCCGTCCTCGCCGCCCGCGCAGGAACCGGTTCAGTACCAACAGCCCCGCCGGCACCCGGACCGGACCCTGTCACCTCCCCTGGGCCTAACCCGGGCCCCCACGCCGGGCTTGGAAACGCGGCACAGGCCGCGCCCAGCCACGGCCCGGCTGGCACCTACCCACCGGCCACCGACCCGCTGTCGCTGGCCGCCATGATCACCGGCTTCGTCGGACTGGGGGTCGTCCCGCTGGTGCTGGGCATCCTCGGTCTGCGGCGGACCCGTGAGAACGGCACCCGCGGACGAGGGATGGCGATCACCGGGATCGTCTTCGGGTCCATGGGCATCGCCGCCGGGGTCCTCGTCACCGTGTCCCTGGTCATGTCCTGGGGACTGCTCACGCGCTCGGCAGCAGCCGCCAGCGGGTCAGGCGTGCCGACGACAAAGTCGTACACGCTCTCCGCGCCGGCCAAGCTGACCGCTGACGAGGTGAACGCCACCGCGGACCTGGTCCGGGCTCGCCTGGGCAGCACACCGGCGAAGGTCACCGTCAAGGGGCAGGCGATCCACGTCACGTTCGACTCCGCCCCGAGCCAGGCGACGTTGACCGCCATGACCGCCCCGTCCGACCTGACGATGCGACCGGTGCTCATCGTCGGTGACGCCAGCACGCCGATCGAGGTTGCACCTACCTCGCCGGCCTCCGGACCCTCGAGCCCGAGCGACGTCGCGTACTACGTCACTGCGCAGGTCCAAGCCGCCTACAACGCCCTGACCTGCCCGAGCACGACACCGTCGAACGCTGCGAAGGACACGGCAATGGTCGCGTGCGGCACGGAAGGCTCGGGGAAACTGATCCTGGGTCCGGCCGAGGTGGACGGCAC
>NCKG01000049.1:0-10357 GCA_002279095.1 Cellulomonas sp. 14-74-6 | reverse complement strand
GACTCGATCGCCCTCGTCGTGCCGGAGCCGGACGAGCGCGTGCTGTCCGACCCGTTCTTCGCCGGCACGCTGAACGGTCTGTCCAGCGCACTGTCCGACACCGAGATCCAGGTGGTGCTCGTCATCGCCCGTCCCGGCCAGAACGAGCGGACGGTCCGCTACCTGCGCAACGGCCACGTCGACGGCGCCATCGTGGTGTCGCACCACCGCGACGACACGCTGGACCGGGCCCTCGTCGAGCTGCGGCTGCCGAGCGTGTTCGTCGGGCGACCGCTGTCCGCGACGCCCGAGGTCGACTCCCGGCTGCAGTACGTCGACACCGACAACGTCCAGGGCGGCCGGATGGCCACGCAGCACCTCCTGGACCGCGGCTGCCGGCGGATCGGCACGATCGCCGGACCCGAGGACATGTCCGCCGGCATCGACCGCCTCATCGGCTGGCGGCAGGCGATGAGCGCCGCCGGCCAGCGCGACGACGCCGTTGTGCACGGCGACTTCACCATCGTCTCCGGCGCCGAGGCGGCCCGGCGGCTGCTCGAGGCGCACCCGGACGTCGACGGCATCTTCATCGCGTCGGACCTGATGGCCGCCGGTGCGCTGCCCGTGCTGGCGGAGCTCGGCCGGGAGGTGCCCAAGGACGTCGCCGTGGTGGGCTACGACAACCTCGGGGTCGCGGCCTCGACCCAGCCGCCGTTGACGTCGGTGATCCAGCCGGTCGTTGCGATGGCGCGGGCGGCCGGTCTGCGCCTCCTGGACCAGCTGCAGGGCGCGACGCCCACGCCGCCGCTGATCTTCGCCCCCGAGCTGGTGGTGCGCGCCTCGGCGTAGGCAACCAGCCCGGTCACCAGGTGGGTGGCAGGGTGGCCCCATGAACCCCTCTCCCTCTCCGCTCGCGACGGCGCGAGCGCAGCTGGCGACAGCCGTGCAGATCCTCGGGTACGACGACGGCATGCACGCCGTCCTACGCCAACCCCGGCGCGAGCTGCACGTGGCCGTGCCGCTGCGCCGTGACGACGGCCACGTCGAGCTGCTGCACGGCTACCGCGTCCAGCACAACATCTCCCGCGGGCCCGGCAAGGGCGGGCTGAGGTACGCGCCCGGCGTCGACATCGACGAGGTGCGGGCGCTCGCGATGTGGATGACCTGGAAGTGCGCCGTCGTCGAGCTGCCGTACGGCGGCGCCAAGGGCGGCGTCACCATCGACCCGCGTGCGTACTCACCCTTCGAGCTGGAGCGGGTCACCCGCCGCTACACCAGCGAGATCATGCCGATGATCGGCCCCGAGCGGGACGTGATGGCCCCGGACATCGGGACCGACGAGCAGGTGATGGCGTGGGTGATGGACACCTACTCGGTCAACCGCGGGTTCACCATCCCGGCCGTCACCACGGGCAAGCCGCTGGCCGTCGGCGGGTCGCTCGGCCGGGCGACGGCGACGTCCCGCGGCGTGCTGCACGCAGCGACCGCGACCCTGCGCGACGCCGGTGTGCGTCTCGACGAGGTCAGCGCGGCCATCCAAGGCTTCGGCAAGGTGGGCGGTCCGCTGGCCCGCTTCCTGCACGAGAAGGGCTGCCGCGTCGTCGCGGTGGGCGACGAGCGGGGCGCGATCGTCCAGTCCGACGGGCTGGACGTCGCGGCGCTGACGGCACACGTGGCGCGCACCGGGTCCGTGGTCGGGTTCCCCGACGCCGATCCGCTCGATCCCGCGGAGCTGCTGGCGCTCGACGTCGACGTGCTGTTCCCGGCCGCCGTCGAGGGTGTGCTGGACGAGGAGAGCGCCGCGCGGGTCAAGGCACGGTGGGTCGTCGAGGCCGCGAACGGGCCGACGACGACGGAGGGCGACCGCGTGCTGGCCGAGCGCGGCGTGGTGGTGGTGCCGGACATCCTCGCCAACGCGGGCGGCGTGGTCGTCTCCTACTTCGAGTGGGTGCAGGCCAACCAGGCGTACTGGTGGACCGAGCGAGAGATCGAGGAGCGCCTGGAGCACCGCATGCTCGAGGCGTACGCCACCGTGTCCCAGGTGTCCCGTGCCGAGGGCATTTCGCTGCGGAACGCCGCCCTGGTGATCGGCGTGCGTCGGGTGGCCGAGGCGCACCTGATCCGCGGCCTCTACCCCTGACCGGGGGCGCACGTCAGACGAGGACGACGGACGGGTCGGCGCGCGCCAGCAGCGCCGTCGACCCGTCGTCGGCCGCGAGCCGCAGGCGGTCCTCGTCGACCGTCACCTGCAACGGCTCGCGGAGCAGGGCGACGAGGGCCTGCTCGGTCGCCATCGGCTCGGGCTCGCCGGCGAGCAGCGTGGACACGAGCGGGCCCAGCTGCAGCCTGCCGTCCTCGAGCGTCCACGTGCCGCGGACGCTGTTCACGCCCGCCATCCCGTACACCTGACCGTCACCGTCGAAGGTCAGGTGCACGGGGCCTCGCGGCCCGGCGGCGGGCGACGCGTCGTCCAGCTCCACCAGCGTCCACGTGCCGCGCAGGTCGATGGTCATGCGCCGATCATGGACCGCCGCGGGCGCGGGCGCAGCGGGGTGCCGCCGCAGTCGCTCCTCAGCGGAGGGGCCGCTTGTCCGCCCAGTCGGCGAGCGCGGTGCGGGGGCCGGTGAAGAACGGGATCTCCTCGCGCACGTGCAGGCGTGCGTCCACCCCGCGCAACGTGCGCATCAGGTCGACGATCCGGTGCAGCTCCGGCGCCTCGAACGCGAGCAGGAACTCGTAGTCCGACAGGGCGAACGTCGCGACGGTGTTGGCGCGCACGTCCGGGAAGGGGGCGGCGGCACGGCCGTGCTGCGCGAGCATCCGGCTGCGCTCCTCCTCCGGCAGCACGTACCAGTCGTACGAGCGGACGAAGGGGTAGACGGACACGTAGGCGCCCGGCTCCTCACCGGCCAGGAACGCCGGCACGTGGGAGCGGTTGAACTCCGCCGGTCGGTGCAGGCCCACGACGGACCACACCGGCGTGAGCACGGAACCGAGCTCGCTGGCCCGCAGCCGCTGGTACGCGCCCTGCACCTGCTCCACCGTCTCCGCGTGCCACCAGACCATCAGGTCGGCGTCGGCGCGCAGGCCCGAGACGTCGTACCACCCGCGGACGACGAGCCCGGGGTCGGAGCCGACGGCCCGCTCCGCCTCCGCGACGAGGGCGGCACGCTCCTCGTCGTCCGCGGGCAGCGCGTCCTCGAGCGCGAAGACGGCCCACATCGTGTAGCGCAGGCTGGAGTTGACGGTCTCGGCGTCGACGGTGGTCACAGGGTCTCCTCGGTCAGCTGGGTCAGGGGGTTGGTGGCGCGCGAACGGACGGTCAGGACAGCGGGTCCGCCGAACACGTGGCCGGCACACCCGACGGCGACCCGGCGCGCTGCAGGCAGCAGCCGGGGCGGCAGATCTCGGACCAGGCCGGCAGCTCGCCGACCACGGGTCCCGGCTCCGGCAGGCGCCCGGCCGACCGGTCCCGCTCGTGCGCCGCACGTTCGAGCAGCAGGTCGACGAGCCCCGACACGAACGGTGCCCGCACACCGGCCGTGTCGGCGCGGACGGCCGTCATGCCCAGCTCCGCCGCCGTCGCGAGCGCTTCGGTGTCCAGGTCGTACACGACCTCCATGTGGTCGGACACGAAGCCGATGGGCGCCAGGACCACGGCGCGGGTGCCCGCGGCGTCCAGCGCGCGCAGCTGGTCGTTCACGTCGGGCTCCAGCCAGGGCTGGTTCGGCGGGCCGGAGCGCGAGCAGAAGGCCAGGTCCCAGTCGAGCGTGCGGCCGAGGCGCTCGCCGGCGGTCGCCGCGACGACGGCGGCGACGTCGCGGTGCTGGTCCGTGTAGCTCGCCCCGGACACCGCGGACGCCTCGTCCATCGTCGTCGGGATCGAGTGGGTGACGAAGACGAGGCGCGCTCCGTCGGCATCCTGCGGCAGCTGCGCGAAGGCGTCGACCACCGCGTCGACGGCCGCCTCCGCGAAGCCGGGGTGGTTGAAGTACGCCCGGATCTTGTCCACCTGCAACGGGTGCTCGGCGCCGGCGCCGGCCACCTGGGCGGCGAGCCCGTCCAGGGCCTGCCAGAGGTCCTCGCGGTACTGCCGGCAGCCGGAGTACGACGAGTACGCGCTGGTCACCACGGCCAGCACCCGGCGGGCGCCGGCCTCGTACGCCTCCGTCAGCGCATCCAGCGTGAAGGGTGCCCAGTTCCGGTTCCCCCACACGAGCGGTGTGCTCACCGCGCGAGCGTCGAGCTCCGCTCGAAGGGCCGCCAGCAGGGCCTTGTTCTGGCCGTTGATCGGGCTAACGCCGCCGAAGTGGTGGTAGTGCTCGGCCACCTGCTCCAGACGAGCGTCCGGGATGTTCTTCCCCGCCGTGACGTTCCGCAGGAACGGCATGACGTCGTCGGGACCGTCGGGCCCGCCGAAGGAGAGCAGCAGCACGGCGTCGTACGGTGCGAGCGGCTGCGCGTCCGGGGCGTCGGACGGACGGGTCAGGTCGGGCGAGGTGGGCACACCCCGATCATCGCATCGTCACCGTGGCGCTCCGCCCCGGGGTCCGCCGGCGCCGGGCGCTCAGCCCTCGACCGCCCTGGAGAACGACCTGGCGGGCACGGCGTGGAACTCGCCGTCGTCGCCCTTGGCGTTCGAGACGACCGCCTGGTCGAGGACGCCGACGTGGCGCCCCCGGCCGCTCTGCACGCGGCCAGCAGGTCGAGACTGACCACGCCGGCGATGCCGAGCGCGGCGGTTGGCCGGTCCCGCGGGCGGTCAGCCGACGGCCGGCGGTGCGGTGCGCAGCCACGCGGCGGTGTCGCGCGACAGCCGGCCTGACTCGAGCGGTTCGCTCGAGAGCAGGACGTGGGTGTGCGGCGGCAGCTCCACCGCTGCTGCGCCGAGGTTGACGACGCACGTCACGTCGCCCCGGGCGAACGCCAGCACGTCCGGGGGCGACGGCAGCCAGGACAGCGGCCCGTCGCCGAGGCTCGGCTCGCCGTGCCGGAGGCGGATCGCCTCGCGGTAGAGGTGCAGCATCGACTCCGGGTCGCCCTCCTCCGCCTCGACCGTGAGCGCACCCCAGTCCGCCGGCTGCGGGAGCCAGGGCTCGTGGGTGGCGTCGGGTGGGCTGAACCCGTAGGGCGCCGCCGTCCCGGACCACGGTAGGGGCACCCGGCAGCCGTCGCGCCCGGGGTCGGCACCCCCGGACCGGAAGTGCATCGGGTCCTGCAGCACCTCCGGCGGGAGGTCCTCGACCTCCGGCAGGCCCAGCTCCTCGCCCTGGTACACGTACCAGGGGCCCGGGAGGGCGGCGGCCAGGAGAGCGGCGGCGCGCGCCCGACGACGTCCCAGGTCGAGGTCGGTCGGGGTACCGAAGCGCTTGGCGGCGAACGAGAAGCCGGTGTCGGCCCGGCCGTAGCGGGTGACGGGCCGTGTCACGTCGTGGTTGGACAGCACCCACGTCGGTGGCGCACCGACCGAGGCGTGCGCGGCGAGCGTCGAGTCGATCGACTCGCGCAGCGCCGCGGCCTGCCAGGGCCGGGCCATGAAGTCGAAGTTGAATGCGGTGTGCATCTCGTCGGGCCGCAGGAAGCGGGCGAACCGCTCGCGGTCCGCGAGCCACACCTCACCGACCAGCACACGGGGGTCGGGGTACGAGTCGGCGACCGCGCGCCAGCCCCGGTAGATGTCGTGCAGCTCGTCGCGGTCGACATGCGGGTGGGCACCGGCTCCCGGGTTCAGCGGGACCTCCGGGAGGGCCGGGTCCTTGACGAGCAGGGCCGCGGAGTCGATCCGGATGCCGGCGGCGCCCCGGTCGAACCAGAACCGGAGGATGTCGAGGTGCTCGGCCACCACCTCCGGGTTGGACCAGTTCAGGTCCGGCTGCTGCGGGGTGAACAGGTGCAGGTACCACTCCCCCGGCGTCCCGTCCGGCTCGGTGGTCCGTGTCCAGGTGCTGCCCGCGAAGTCCGAGCGCCAGTGCGTCGGCATGGTGTTCCCGTTCGGCCCCTTGCCGGGGTGGAACCAGAACCGCGCCCGCTCGGGAGAGCCCGGAGCCGCGGCCAGTGCGGCCCGGAACCACGCGTGCTGGTCGGACACGTGGTTGGGGACGACGTCGACGATGGTCCGGATACCCAGCGCCCGTGCGTCGGCGATCACCTGCTCCGCCTGCTCGAGCGTGCCGAAGGCGGGATCGATCCGGCGGTAGTCGGCCACGTCGTAGCCGCCGTCGGCCATCGGTGACGCGTACCAGGGCGTGACCCACAGTGCGTCCACCCCGAGGTCGGCCAGGTACGGCAGCCGCGCCCGCAGACCGGTGAGGTCGCCCGTGCCGTCGCCGTCACCGTCCGCAAAGCTGCGCGCGTAGACCTGGTAGATCACCGCGTCCCGCCACCACAGGGCGTCGGGACGGTGCTGCTGCGGCACAGGGTCCTCGTCTCGTCGGAGCCGTTCGGACGGGCACTCGGCCCTCCGGACGGGACGTCATAGTATCGCCACAGACCATAAATCCGCCGACTGATGCAACGCAAGAACTCGACATGCCCGCAATCGAAACGTGACAGTCCCGGAGAAGGGCACGCCTGGGCGCGCGCCGGCACCGCCGCCACGCCGCCGAACGCTCAGCGGGAGCGTCGGGCCACTCGCGACGGACCGTCAGCGCGCGGCTGCGACCGACCGCTCGTCGGCGTCGGCGACCGGCACGGTCGGGGCCGGGCCCGTGGAGCCCCGCACCACCAGCTCGGGCTCGAACAGCAGCTCGTCGCTCGCGACCGCTGCACCGCGGATCTGGGCGACCAGCAGGTCGATCGCCGCCCGGCCCATCGCGTCGATCGGCTGCCGCACCGTGGTCAGCGGGGGCTCGGTGCAGTTCATGAACGCCGAGTCGTCGTACCCCACCACCGACACGTCGTCGGGCACCCGCCGCCCGGACCGCCGGACCGCGCGGATCGCGCCGAGCGCGAGTGGGTCGGACGCGCAGACGATCCCCGTCACGCCGTGCCGCAGCAGCCGCGTCGCGGACGCCTGGCCGCTCTCGAGGGAGTAGGTGGACCGCACCACCAGGCGGTCGTCCAGGCCGACACCCAGGTGCGCGGCGACGTCGCGTGCCGCCTGCAGCTTGCGCTCCGACGGTACGTGGTCCTCCGGTCCGAGCAGCAGACCGATCCTCGTGTGGCCCAGCGAGACCAGGTGACCGAGCGCCTGCTCGACCGCGACCACGTCGTCGCAGGAGACCCTCGGGAACGCAAGCTCCTCGATCGACGCGTTGACCAGGACCACCGGCAGCTTTCGTCCGGACAGCAGGCGGTAGTGGTCGTGGCTCGCGTCGCGCTGGGCGTAGTGACCGCCCGCGAAGACGATTCCCGACACCTGCTGACCGAGCAGCAGGTCGACGTAGTCCTCCTCCGAGACGCCGCCCGCCGTCCGCGTGCAGAGCACCGGCGTGAAGCCCTGCTGAGCCAGCGCGCCTCCGACGACCTCGGCGAACGCCGGGAAGATGGGGTTCTGAAGCTCGGGAAGCACCAGGCCGACGAGCCGCGCCCGCTCTCCGCGCAGCTTGGTGGGCCGCTCGTAGCCGAGCACGTCCAGCGCCGTGAGGACGGCCTCACGCGTCTGCTCCGACACGCCGGGCTTCCCGTTCAGCACCCGGCTGACCGTCGCCTCGGACACACCGACCTTGCGGGCCACCTCTCCCAGACGTCGCGACATGCCCGGATCCTACGCGGACATGACGCAAGTGGTTTGCAAGATCGCGCAAGTGGCCGCAAGCCGCCGCTCGACGTGCGCGCAGACCCGCACGCTCCTACCGTCGTGTTCCGTGACCCCTGCCCCAGGCACCCGTCTGGCGCACCGATACCTCCTGGGCCACGCGCTGGGGCACGGGGGCCAGGCGCACGTGGTCCAGGCGACCGACCTTCGGTTGCACCGACCTGTCGCCGTCAAGCTGTTCCCCCTCGACTCCGCGTCCCCGGACCAGATCCGCCGGTACGCGCAAGAGGCGCGCGTGCTCGCGGGACTGAGCCATCCGGCGCTCGTCGCCCTCCTCGACGTCGGCTCCGACGTCCTCGAGGACGGCAGCTCCGTCGCCTTCCTGGTGATGGAGCTGGTGTCCGGGCCCACGCTCCGCGACGTGCTGCGGGACGGTCCGCTCGGCCCGGCGGTCACGGCGGACGTCGGGCGCCAGCTGGCGCTGGCGCTCGCGCACGCGCACGGTGCCGGGGTGCTGCACCGGGACGTGAAGCCGGCGAACGTGCTGGTCGCGGAGCCGCGGCCCGGTGGTGCGACCCACGGGCCCGAGCTGCCCGTCGTGCTGGCGGACTTCGGCATCGCGGTGCCGTCGGAGCGGTCGCACAGCGAGGACTCGGCGGCCACCGCGGGCTACCAGAGCCCCGAGCAGGCGCTCGGCCGACCGTTAACGGCAGCGACGGACGTCTACTCGCTCGGCCTGGTGCTGACGGAGTGCCTCACCGGCGAGCGGGCGTACCCCGGCGACCCGATCGCGAGCGGCCTCGCGCGGCTCCTTCGCGCGCCCGACGTGCCCACCCGGTTCGGCCGGGACTGGGAGCGGCTGCTGCGCGGCATGACGGAGCTGGAACCGGTGAACCGCCCGCCGATCACGGCTGTCGCCGCGGAGCTGAGGGCCTTGCGGTTCGCACCGGCGGCCGGCTGACGGAGCCGGGTACGGCGACATCGACCTCCGGCCGCGGCCGCGAGGCGCCCGACGGCCGGAGGTGCCCGCCGGGACGGGCGAACGGTCGGACCGGGCTCAGACCGCGGCGTGCCGCGGCTCGTGGCGCAACGTCGCACCCTCCGACAAGGCAGGCAGCGACTCGGGGCGCGCGATCAGGTCGTCGGCCACCTCGGCGGCCCACGCGCGGACCGCACCCATGTCGCGGTGGTCACCCTCGCGCGCACGAGCGCCCGCGATGGCGGCGCGCTCCGTGAACGTGAGCAACGAGCGGTCCAACCGACCCCGGAAGCTCCGGTGACCCCGGGCCAGCAGCTGGTCGCGCAGCGCGAGGAGCTCGTGGGGCGAGTTCGCCGACGCCGCCGGCTGCACCGCGAGACCCGAGGAGAACAGCCATACGGGACGCTTCCGCAGCTCCTGGGTCTGACGGTCGACCAGATCGCGTGCGGACGGCATCCAGTGCGCCAGGTACACCGCGGAGCCCAGGACGACCGCGTCGATCCCGTCCAGCGTCGCGACGTCCTCCGGCGCGCGGGTCTCCACGTCGAGACCGCGGTCGGCGAGGACCTCGGCGATCACCTCGCCGATCTCCCACGTCGCGCCGTGGCGGGACGCGACCGTAACCAGGACCCTCATCAACCCTCCCCGGGATGCGCTGCGCTTCGTGGCGAGGTGATCCATCGTCTCCTGCGGTGCCCTGCCGTGCGATGGGCCGGAGGTCCCGCGATCGGCGGCCTCACGGCCGCTCGGTCGGGGTCGTCGCGGCGCCGTGCCGCAGCCGGTCCAGCAGCGTCCGGAGGGTTGCCAGCTCGTCGGCGTCCAGGGTGCCGCCCAGGAGCCGTTCGATCGAGCGCACGTGCCGGCGGCCCACCGCGCGCTGCACCGTCAGGCCCTCGTCCGTGAGGTGCACGCCCACCCCACGTCCGTCGCCGGGCACAGGGCGACGCTCGACGAGCCCGGCCGCCACCAGCCTGTCGACCAGGCGGGACAGGCTCGGCTGGCTGAGCAGCGACGCCTCCTGGAGGTCGCGCTGCCGAAGGGTGAGGCCCGGCGCCCCCGAGAGGGCGAAGAGGACGTCGTACTCGCGCAGCGAGACCTCGTCCCAGATGTCGTCGTCCTGCAGCCGCCGGAGCACGGTCACCTGGGTGCGGAACAGCGACTCCCACGCGTCGGCGACCTCACGGGTCGTCGGCCGCCGCCCTGCACGCTCCATGGTCGCCGCCTCTCCCGTCCGGTCCCTGCCACCGTCGCAACCCTCGCCGAGGACACCGTCGCGGGGCCCCGGCACCACCGGCGGGAGCGCGCACCGGCGCGCGGCGTCCCATTGTGCCCGCTGGCTACAGTGACCGGATGAGCACGATCCCGGCCACCGGTCCGACGACGTACCTGCTGGTCGACGGCGAGAACATCGACGCGACGCTCGGATCCTCGATCCTCGGTGGACGACCCAGCCCGGACCAGCGGCCGCGGTGGGAACGGGTCCTGGCGTTCGCCGAGCAGCGTTGGGGCCAGCACGTGCGGGGCCTGTTCTTCCTCAACGCCTCGAGCGGTTCGCTGCCGATGTCGTTCGTGCAGGCGCTGCTGGCGATCGGGTTCCAGCCGATCCCGCTGGCGGGCGACGCCACCGAGAAGGTGGTCGACATCGGCATCAAGCGGATGCTCGACGCGATCGCGGAGCACGGCGGCGACGTCATGCTCGCCAC